>JAKAHX010000074.1 GCA_021814735.1 Chloroflexota bacterium
CGGCTGGAACTTCCGGGACCTCGACCGCAAGTACGGCACCGGCATGCGCAGCGGGCCGCGGATCTTCGGCGCCGGCATGGGTGCCGAGGCGGTGCGCGAGATCATCCAGCGGATGGACCTCGACGAGCTCTCCCGCCACCTGCACAGCGAGGTCCGGACCACGTCCGGGCAGCGGCGCAAGAAGGCGATCAAGCGCCTCCGCCTGATCGAGGCGTTCCGCAGGAGCGGCACCCGGCCGGAGTGGATGATCCTGTCGGTCCTGCCTGTGATCCCGCCGGACCTGCGGCCGATGGTCCAGCTGGACGGTGGCCGGTTCGCCACGTCCGACCTCAACGACCTGTACCGGCGCGTCATCAACCGGAACAACCGACTGAAGCGGCTCCTGGAGCTGGGCGCGCCCGAGATCATCATCCGCAACGAGAAGCGGATGCTGCAGGAGGCCTGCGACGCCCTGATCGACAACGGGCGGCGCGGTCGCGCGATCGCCGGGACCGGGAATCACCGGCTCAAGAGCCTCTCCGACATGCTGAAGGGCAAGCAGGGCCGGTTCCGCCAGAACCTGCTCGGCAAGCGCGTGGACTACTCCGGCCGTTCGGTCATCGTGGTCGGGCCCGAGCTCAAGCTCCACCAGTGCGGGCTGCCCAAGAAGATGGCGCTCGAGCTGTTCAAGCCGTTCGTCATGCGGCAGCTGGTCGAGAAGGGCTTCGCCCACAACATCAAGAGCGCCAAGCGCATCGTCGAGCGCGTCCGGCCAGAGGTCTGGGAAGTCCTCGAGGACGTGATCAAGGACCACCCGGTCCTGCTCAACCGCGCCCCCACGCTCCACCGCCTGGGCATCCAGGCGTTCATGCCGGTGCTCGTCGAGGGCTCGGCCATCCAGATCCACCCGATGGTCTGCACCGCCTTCAACGCGGACTTCGACGGCGACCAGATGGCCGTGCACGTCCCGCTCAGCGCGGCGGCACAGGACGAGGCGCGGCGGATGATGCTCTCCACCGCCAACCTTCTCTCGCCGTCGGACGGCAGCCCGATCGTGGCTCCCACGCAGGACATGGTCCTTGGGTGCTACCACCTGACGATCTCCGAGCGGGAGGACCTGGCGGCGGTCGAGCCCGCCTACCGCTTCGGCACCGAGACGGAGGCCGTGCACGCCTACGAGTTCGGACGGATCCAGCCGGACTACCGGCCCTTCCGGGGCTTCGGCCCGGATGGGGCGCCGCTGCCCGCCCTGGACCACGCCCCGGCGCTGCACGACGTCGTGGAGGTCACGGTCGGGACGTATGACGAGGATGCCGGGGCGCTGGTGGACGAGCGCATCCGCACCACCATCGGGCGCATCGTCTTCAACCAGATCCTGCCCGACCGGCTCCGCTTCCTGAACAAGACCATGAACCGCCAGGAGCTGCGCGCGCTGGTGGGGCGCTGCTACCAGCTCCTCGGCCCGGCCGAGACCGCTCACCTCGTGGACGGGATCAAGGCGATCGGGTTCGAGCTCGCGACGCGGGGCGGGATGACCATCGCGGTCAGCGACATCGTGGTGCCCCCCAACAAGCCGGAACTGCTCGCGGACGCGGACGCCAAGGTGGCCAAGATCGACCGCGACTTCCAGCGCGGCCTCATCACCGAGGAGGAGCGCTACAACCAGGTCGTCGCGGTCTGGCAGGACACCACCCAGACGATCTCGACGGTCATGATGGACGGGCTCGACCAGTTCGGCGCCGTCAAGATGATGTCGATCTCGGGAGCCCGCGGTAACAGGGGCCAGATCGCCCAGCTGGGCGGGATGCGCGGCCTGATGGCCGACCCGTCGGGACGCATCATCGACGTGCCCGTGCGGAGCAACTTCCGCGAGGGGATGACCGTCCTCGAGTACTTCATCTCCACCCACGGCGCCCGCAAGGGGCTCGCCGACACCGCGCTCCGCACCGCCGACTCGGGGTACCTGACCCGGCGCCTGGTGGACGTGGCGCAGGACGTCATCACGCGGGACGACGATTGCGGGACCGCCGAGGGCACCTGGATCAGCCGCGAGGAGACCCGCGAGATCGTGGGCGACGAGCCCGACGCGTTCGCGCGCCGGCTGGTGGGCCGCCTTGCCGCCGCGGCGGTGGTGGACGACCGGGGGCCGGAGCCGGTCACCCTGGTCGAGCGGAACGAGGAGATCACCGAGGACATCGCCCAGCGGATCCAGGCGGCCGGCATCGAGGCCGTCGAGGTCCGCTCGGCGCTGACCTGCCAGTCACGCTACGGCGTCTGCCGCGCGTGCTACGGGCGCAACCTGGCGACCAGCCGGCTGGTCGGCGTGGGGGAGGCGGTGGGGATCATCGCCGCCCAGTCGATCGGCGAGCCTGGCACCCAGCTGACCATGCGCACGTTCCACACCGGCGGCGTGGCGCAGGCGGACATCACCGCCGGCCTCCCGCGCGTGGAGGAGCTGTTCGAGGCCCGGATCCCCAAGGGCAAGGCCGAGATCAGCCACATCGACGGGATCGTGGAGGTCATCAACCTCGAGAGCGGCGGCCGGAAGGTCAAGGTGACCAGCCGGGAGAGCTTCGACACGCCCCTCAAGCTCGGGCGTGGGCAGGAGTTGCTCGTGGCCGACGGCGATTCGGTCGAGATCGGGCAGGCGCTGGCACGCGCCGAGCGCGGCGACGGCCAGGTCGACGAGCTCTCCAGTCCCGTCAAGGGCTTCGTGGTTCACCGGGACGGCGAACTCCTGGTCCGCTCGGAGGACGTGGTGGAGCGGGAGTACATGATCCCGCACAGCGCCAAGCTGCTGGTCGAGAACGGCCAGGAGATCCGCGCCGGCGACCCCATCACCGACGGGCCCATCAACCCCCAGGAGTACCTGGAGACGCGCGGCCGCGAGGCCGTCCAGCGCTACCTGGTCAAGGAAGTCCAGAAGGTCTACCGGAGCCAGGGCGTCACCATCAACGACAAGCACATCGAGATCATCGTCCGGCAGATGCTCCGCAAGGTCCGCATCGACCAGCCGGGCGACAGCGAGCAGCTGCCCTTCGAGCTCGTCGACCGCTTCGAGTTCGAGGACCTGAACAACCAGGTGCTCGCCGAGGGCGGCGAGCCGGCCACGGCCGAGACCGTGCTGCTGGGGGTCACCAAGGCCTCCCTCAACACGAGTTCGTTCCTGGCCGCGGCCTCCTTCCAGGAGACCACCCGGGTGCTGACCGAGGCGGCCATCAACGGCGCCAAGGACCGGCTCCTGGGGCTCAAGGAGAACGTCATCATCGGCAAGCTGATCCCGGCGGGGACCGGCGCTCCGGCCAACATCGCGGCCCGCCGCGAGGCCGAGCGGCGCGCGGCGGCCGAGGCGCTGGCCGGCGGCGAGCTCCCGGAGGGCTTCGGCGAGGAGGAGTACAACCCGTTCCTCGAGGCGGCACCCGAGCACGAGGAGGAGCCGCTCAGCCTTGCCGGCTGGGAGCGTGAGCCCTCCGACGACGAGGAGGAGCTGCCGAACCCGTTCCTCGAGGGGGAGCCTCCGACCGGGGAGGCGTAGCCCCCGGACCGGCGTCCCCGGCGCGCGTCGTCTCCCCGGGCGGGGGCCCGTGGGCGCCGGGACGGTTCGTTGACACCCCCCGGGGGCGCCGGTATACTCCGCGTTCGTGGCTGCGAGCCGCCCGGCCCCGCCGTGCATCGGTGGGCCTGCTGCGCGCGGTCCCGCGGGACGCACGAGTTCGACGGACCCACGGTCCGGACGGGCCACGTGACCCCCGCGTCCGGCGTCCGCCCGCCCATCCGCGGGGCCCGCCGGCGGCACTCCGGTGGCCCCGCGTCACCGGGCCTGTGCCGAGCGAGCGTCGCCTGCGGTGCAGGTCGGCGCCCAGGCCGAAACGGCCACCGTGGGCGATCCTCCCGGGTCCCCGATGGTGGTGCAGGGGATCGGCCACCAGAACGAGAACGTCCCAGGAAGGAGTCCGCGTCTCCGTGCCGACCATCAGCCAGCTCGTCCGCAAGGGCCGGGCCAGGAAGATCGAGAAGATCAAGGCGCCGGCCATGCGCAGGAACTGGAACAGCCTGCGCCAGCGCCAGGTCTCGATTCCGGGTGCTCCGCAGAAGCGCGGGGTCTGCCTGCAGGTGCGCACGATGACGCCCAAGAAGCCGAACTCGGCGCTGCGCAAGATCGCCCGCGTCCGGCTCTCCAACATGATGGAGGTCACGGCCTACATCCCGGGGATCGGCCACAACCTGCAGGAGCACTCGGTGGTGCTGGTGCGCGGGGGCCGGGTGAAGGACCTGCCCTCGGTCAAGTACCACATCATCCGCGGCACCCTCGATTCCGCCGGCGTGCGGGACCGCAAGCAGGGCCGCTCCAAGTACGGCGCGAAGGCGCCCCAGAACCAGAAGGTCAAGTAGCATGCCGCGCCGCGCCCAGGTCCCCCGCAAGGCCAAGTACGCCCCGCCGCTCACCCGCACCACGGATCGTTTCGTGGTGAAGCTCATGACCGACGGCAAGAAGGGCCTCGCCGAGCGGATCCTCCGCCAGGCGCTTGCCCGGGCCGAGGCGTCTGCGCGCCGGCCGGGGCTGGAGGTGCTGGAGGCCGCCCTCCGCAACGCGACGCCGATCATCGAGGTCAAGCCCCGGCGGGTCGGCGGCGCCACGTACCAGGTCCCGGTGGAGATCCGCGGGGACCGGCGCATGTCGCTGGGCGTCCGCTGGCTGGTCCAGTCGGCGCGCAAGCGCAGCGGGAAGTCGATGAGCGAGAAGCTCGCCGGCGAGCTCGTGGACGCCATGAACGGCCTGGGGGCCGCGGTCAAGCGCCGCGAGGACACCCACAAGATGGCCGAGGCCAACCGGGCCTTCAGCCACTTCAAGTGGTAGGCCGAGAGACAGCAGGGAAGCAGATCACCACCGTGGCACGGCAGGTTCCGCTCGCCAAGACGCGGAACATCGGCATCATCGCGCACATCGACGCCGGGAAGACCACCGTCTCCGAGCGGATCCTCTTCTACACGAAGAAGATCTACAAGATCGGCGAGGTCCACGAGGGCGCCGCGACGATGGACTGGATGCCCCAGGAGCAGGAGCGGGGCATCACCATCACCGCGGCGGCCACGACCGCGTTCTGGAAGGACCAGCGGATCAACCTCATCGATACGCCCGGGCACGTGGACTTCACCGTCGAGGTCGAGCGCAGCCTGCGCGTCCTCGACGGCGCCGTCGTCGTCTTCGACGGAGTGGCCGGCGTGGAGCCCCAGTCCGAGTCGGTGTGGCGCCAGGCGGACCGCTACGGCGTGCCCCGCATCTGTTTCATCAACAAGCTCGACCGGACGGGCGCTGACTTCTGGCACGGCGTGACGTCCATTCGCGATCGGCTGGGCGCCAACGCGGTGCCGGTCCAGATTCCCATCGGCACCGAGGACCAGTTCCGCGGTGTCGTGGACCTGGTCACCATGAAGGCGCTGGTCTGGGGCAACGACGAGCTGGGCACCACCTACGACGTCCTCGAGATCCCCGAGGAGCTGCGGGCCGAGGCGGAGCACCACCACGAGGAGCTGGTGGGGGTGGCGGCCGAGATGGACGATCAGCTGACCCACAAGTACCTCGAGGGCGAGCCGCTCACCGAGGACGAGATCCGCCACGGTCTCCGGCTCGGCACGCTCCAGATGAAGATCATCCCGGTGCTGTGCGGGTCCGCGCTGCACAACAAGGGCGTGCAGCCGGTGCTGGACGCGGTGCTGGACTACCTGCCCTCGCCGCTGGACGTCCCGCCCACCATCGGGGAAGACCCGGAAACCCATGCCGAGGCGCTGCGCACCGCGGACGACGCGGAGCCCTTCTCGGCGCTGGTCTTCAAGATCGCCGCGGATCCCTTCGTGGGCAAGCTCGCCTACTTCCGCGTCTACTCGGGGACGCTCCGCTCTGGGTCATACGTGCTGAACACCACCAAGGGGAAGCGCGAACGGATCGGCCGCATCCTGCAGATGCACGCCAACCACCGCGAGGAGATCGAGGAAGTCGGCGCCGGCGACATCGCGGCGATCGTGGGCCTGAAGGAGTCCTACACCGGCGACACGCTCTGCGACCCGGCCCACCCGATCATCCTCGAGTCGATCCGCTTCCCGGAGCCGGTCATCGAGGTGGCGGTCGAACCCCGCACCAAGGCCGACCAGGACAAGCTCGCGCTGGCCCTGCAGCGCCTGGCGGAGGAGGACCCCACCTTCCGCGTCAAGACGGACGAGGACTCGGGGCAGACCCTGATCGCGGGGATGGGCGAGCTGCACCTGGACGTGCTCGTGGACCGCATGACCCGCGAGTTCCGGGTGGCGGCCAACGTGGGGAAGCCGCAGGTCTCGTACCGCGAGACGATCCGCCGCGCCGCCGATGGCGTGGGCCGCTTCGTGCGCCAGACCGGCGGGCACGGCCAGTACGGCCACGCCGTGATCCGCATCGAGCCCAACACGCAGGGCGGGGGCTACGAGTTCGCCGACAAGATCGTCGGCGGGGTGATCCCCCGCGAGTTCATCAAGGCCGTGGACGCGGGCATCCGCGAGGCGCTGGCCACCGGGGTCTACGCCGGCTACCCGGTCGTGGACATCAAGGCCACGCTGTACGACGGGTCGTACCACGAGGTGGACTCCAGCGAGATGGCGTTCAAGATCGCCGGTTCGCTGGCACTCAAGGACGCCTTCGAGCGGGCCGACCCGACCATCCTCGAGCCGATCATGCGGGTCGAGGCGACCATGCCCGAGGAGTTCATGGGAGACGTCATCGGCGACCTCAACAGTCGCCGGGGACACATCGAGGGGATGGAGTCACGGGGCTCGACCCAGGTCGTCCGTGCGCTCGTGCCGCTCGCCAACATGTTCGGCTACGCGACGGACCTGCGGAGCATGACCCAGGGGCGCGCGAGCTATTCGATGGAGTTCGCGCACTACGCGGAGGTCCCGGCGCAGGTCGCCCAGGAGCTCGTGCAGAAGTCGAAGGTCTGAGGGACACCGAGGAGCTACGCCAGATGGCCAAGAAGAAGTTCGAGCGCACCAAGCCCCACGTCAACGTCGGCACCATCGGTCACATCGACCATGGCAAGACCACCCTGACGGCGGCCATCACGAAGTACCTCTCGCTCAAGGGCGGGGCC
>JAKAHX010000075.1 GCA_021814735.1 Chloroflexota bacterium
CAGTCGCGCGAGGCGCTCCTGGTGACCGGCCTCGAGGCCGGAGCCGCGCTCCTCATCACCCTGCTCGGGACGTACCTGCTGCTGCGCCGGGTGCTGCTCACCGTCGATCGCGTCACGGCGACCGCCCGCGCCACCACCCACGAGCAGCTCGGCATGCGCCTGGGCCACCAGGGACCGGACGACGAGGTCGGCCGGCTTGCCCGCACCTTCGACGACATGCTCGCGCGGATCGAGCAGGCGTTCCGCGCCCAGCGCCAGCTCCTCTCCGAGACGTCGCATCAGCTCCGCACCCCGCTGACCGTGATCCGGGGCCACCTCGAGGTCCTGCGGCGTGGCGGGTTCCGCGACCCCGCGGAGACGGAGGAGACGGTGGCGCTGGTCCTGGACGAACTCAACCGGACCGTGGCACTGGTTGACCAGCTGCTGCTCCTGGGCCGCGCCATGGAGCCCGACTCCCTCGTCGAGGAGGAGGTGGACCTCCGCTCCTTCATGGGCGACCTCTTCGAGGCCGCCCAGGCCCTGGCGCCTCGCCAGTGGTCGCTGGGTCCCGTCCCCGATGCGGTCGTGCTGGTCGACCGCGAGAAGCTCCGCGGCGCGCTGCTGAACCTCGTGGACAACGCCGTGAAGGCCACGACGCCCGACCAGTTCATCGCGCTCGACGCCCATGGCGGCGACGAGCTGGTGCTGGCCGTCTCGGACGGCGGCCGGGGTATCCCGCCCGCGGACCAGGCGCACCTCTTCGAGCGTTTCGTGCGCGGCGGCGACCGCGCCGCACGGGGCGCGGGCCTGGGCCTCGCGATCGTGCGTGCCGTCGCCGAGGCGCACGGCGGTCACGCATCGCTGGAGAGCCTGCCCGGCAGCGGGACGGTGGTGCGGATCGTGCTGCCGAAGGCCCGCATCGTGGCGCTCGGCGCCGCCGGGCCGGCGCATCCCGGGGCCGCGACCGCCCCGAGCCTCGCCCACGGGAGCGCCCCGCGATGAACGTCCTGGTCGTGGAGGACGACGAGCGGATCGCCTCGTTCCTCACCAAGGGCTTGAAAGCGGAGGGATACACGACCGAGGTCGCGCACGACGGCGACGAGGCCCTCGCCCTCGCGGAGCGCGACGGCGACACGCTCGACCTCGTGCTCCTCGACCTCGGCCTGCCGGGGACCGACGGCCGGGTGGTGCTCCGCGCGCTGCGCGAGCGCCGGCCGGCGCTGCCCGTGATCATCCTGACCGCGCGCGACGACATCGCCTCGAAGGTGGACGGGCTGGACGCGGGCGCCGCCGACTACGTCACGAAACCGTTCCACTTCGAGGAGCTGCTCGCGAGGATCCGCGCCGCGCTCCGGCTGCGGGACCAGTCGGCCGCCTCGGTGCTGGTGGTGGAGGACCTCCGGCTCGACCTCGTCACCAAGGTCGCCTGGCGGGGAGGACGCCGGATCGACCTGGCGCCGCGGGAATGGGCGCTGCTCGAACTGCTGATGCGCCACCCGCACCAGGTGCTGTCGCGTGCGCAGATCCTGGACCGTGTCTGGGAGTACGACTTCGATCCCGGCAGCAACATCGTGGACGTCTACGTCGGCTACCTGCGGCGCAAGATCAACGGGCCGGGTTCCGCACCGCTGCTCCAGACGGTGCGTGGTGCAGGCTACCGGCTGCTCGCCCCGGAGACGCCGGGAGAGGGGTAGCCCGAGGCTCGAGACCGCACCACCCGGGCGCCGCTTGCCAGCGTCCGGCGGTACGTTCGGGTCATGGCGGCAGCGGCCGCGCGGTCCCACCGTGGTGGCACCTGTGGTGATCACCAAGCGCTCCGCGGCCGTACCCTCCGGCGTCCGTCCGTCCGCCCTCTCGGCGAGCGTGATGGTGCTCAGCTATGTCGTGGTCGCCGTCCTCTGGATCGCGTTGAGCGACCAGCTGGTCACCCTGATGGTGCCCGACGCACTCCGCACCCCCGTCGAGACCGCCAAGGGATGGGCGTTCGTCCTGGTCACCGCCGCGACCCTGGCCGTGCTCCTGCGCCGACACGAGGCGGACCGCGAGGAACGGGCCGCAGCGCTCGCCACCGAGGAGCGCCGCTTCCGACTGCTGGCAGAGCACGCGCAGGACATCATCTTCCGCTTCGACATCCCGTCGCAGACGTTCGAGTACGTCAGCCCCGCGGTCGAGCGGGTGCTCGGCTTTCCCGCCACCGCGTTCGTCGAGGACCCGGAGCTCTTCTACCGGCTCGCGCACCCCGACGACCGTGCGCAGCTGGACTACCAGGGCGGGAGCTGGCGCGACGAGCGGCCCATGCTGCTGCGGGTCCGCCACGCCGACGGCCGATGGGTCTGGCTGGAGCAACGCGGCAGTCTCGTGCCGGGAGACGACGGGTTGCCGCTCGCGCTCGAGGGCGTGGCGAGGGACGTGACCGAGCAGCGGCGCGTGGAGGAGGCGCTGGCCCGCGTCAACCGGGTGCAGCGGACCCTCAGCGCCGCCAACCAGGCGCTCGTGCGGGCCGTCGACGAACCGCCCCTGCTGGAAGCCATCTGCCGAGCCGTGGTGGACGAGGGAGGCTTCCGGTTCGCGTGGGTTGGCTACTGCGACGACGACGAGGCCGGCACCGTGCGCCCCGTGGCCCACGCGGGGCACGAGGATGGGTACCTCGCGTCGATCACGGTCACCTGGCGCGACGGTCCCCACGGGCGCGGGCCCACGGGGATCGCGGCCCGCGAGGGGCACACCGCGATCAGCCACGACATCGCGGCTGACCAGGTCATGAGCCCCTGGGCCGACGCTGCCCGCGGGCGCGGCTACGCCTCGTCCGCCGGGTTCCCCCTCCGGCAGGGCGATTCCGTCTTCGGCGTCCTGTCGATCTACGCGCACGAGCCGGACGCCTTCGGGCCCGACGAGGTCGCGCTCCTCGAGGAACTGGCAGCAGACCTCTCCTACGGCGTGGGCGCCCTGCGGAGCCGCGCCGCGGCAGCGACTGCGGAGGCCGCTCGCCGGCGCCTCGCGACGGCCATCGAGCAGTCCCCGGATTCGGTGGTGATCACGGACGCCACGGGGGCCATCGAGTACGTGAACCCCGCCTTCGAGCGCGCGACCGGGTACAGCGCCTCGGAGGCGCTTGGCCAGAACCCCCGCCTGCTCAAGAGCGGCCACCAGTCAGCCGCCTTCTACCAGGGGCTCTGGCGGACGCTCGGCGAGGGCCGGCCGTGGGTGGGCGACTTCGTGAACCGCCGCAAGGACGGGTCGCTCTTCACCGAGGAGGCCGTCATCTCCCCCGTCCACGATGCCACAGGCGTGCCGGCGGGCTACGTGGCGGTGAAACGCGACGTGACCGCCGAGCGGGAGGCCCAGGCGCGCGAGCGCACGCGGGCGCGTGAACGCGCGCTGGTCGCACAGGCACTGGCGGGACTGCGCCCGGAGGCCACGCCCGAGGAGACGGCCCAGGCGGTCTGTCGACAGATCGTGCAGCTGCCCGAGGCCAGCCTCGCGCTGCTCCTCGTGTTCGAGACCGACGGAGGTGCCGTGCCGCTGGCGGCCGCCTCGTCCGACGGCCGCCTGGTGCGCAAGCGCCGTCTGGCCGAGGCCCGCGCACGGCACCTGCAGGAACGTGCCATGGAGGGCCCCTGGGTGGAGCACTGGCACGAGAGCCGCGGGCCCCTCGGCCGAACGTTCCGCGCCGTCGGGGTGCAGGCGCTCGCGTACGCCCCGATCCGCATCGACGAGGCCGTGGTGGGACTGCTCGAGGTCGGCGCCGTGGGGTCCGACGCGGCGGAGCGCCTCACCGAGCGCCTGCCGGCCCTCGTGGAGTTCGCGTCGATCGCCAACGCCGTGCTCGGTCCATCCATCGCATCGCGCGCACAGCGCAACCGTTCCCACGACCGGATCCGCCGCATCATCGACCGGCACGCGTTCCGGCCCGTCTTCCAGCCGATCGTCGATCTCTCCAGGCTGGAAGTGATCGGCTACGAGGCGCTCACCCGCTTCGAGGACGGCACGCCGCCCGATGCGCAGTTCCGCGAGGCCGCCACGCTGGGACTGGGCGTGGAGCTCGAATGTGCCGCGCTGGAGGCAGCCCTGGCGGCGGCGGCCGCGCTGCCCGCCGCGCCGTGGCTCAACGTCAACGTCTCGCCGGCGGCGATCCTCGCGGGGGAGCCACTCCGCTCGATCGTCGCAGGGTTCGCCGGGCGGCTCGTGCTGGAGGTGACCGAGCACGAGGCCATCAGCGACTACGAGGCCTTCCGGGATGCCGTGGCGGCCCTCGGCCCGGACACCCGGATCGCCGTCGACGACGCGGGCGCGGGCTTTGCCAGCCTGCGCCACATCGTGGAACTTCGCCCGCACATCGTGAAGATCGACCGAACGCTGGTGGCGGGGATCGACGCCGATCCGGCGCGCCAGGCGCTCCTCGCGGGCCTGCGGCACTTCGCGGACTCGCAGGGTTGCAGCCTGGTCGCCGAGGGCATCGAGACGGAAGGGGAGCTGGCCACGCTCGTGGCCCTGGGCGTTCCTTCCGGCCAGGGGTACCTGCTCGGGCAACCCGTGCCGGTGCTGGCGGCGCGCACGCCGGCGGTGAGGGTTGTCGGCCTCGCCCGTGACGCCAAGGGCGATGCGGTCGGTGCCCCGGACGGCCGCGCCGCGCGCCCGGCGCGACGACTGCGCGTCGTCTAGCGGCAGCCTCCGACCCGGCGGGGGTGTCCCCGGCCCGTCGCTCCCGGAGCAGCGAATCGGGCGCGAGGAATGGCTCCGCGGCTCAGCGAGCCGACCCGTCCCGACCGCCGACCCGTCCCGTGGCCACGGCCAGCTCCGCGGCGTGTGCGAAGAGGGCGGCCTGGCCCCCGGTGTGCACGAAGACCACCGTGGTCGCCGGGTCGATCGCGCCGGCACGGATGTCGGCGACCAGCCCCGCCATCGCCTTGGCCGTGTAGACCGGGTCGAGCAGCACCCCCTCGGTCAGGGCCAGCAACTCGATCGCCTCCAGGCTGGCGGGGGTCGAGCGACCGTAGCCAGGGCCGATCTGGGACTGGTCGGTCTCGAAGTCGTCCGGTGTCAGGCGCGCGTGGCTGCCCAGCAGCTCGGCCGTGCCGTTCGCGATCTCCACCGCGAACGCGGTGCTGGCCGGGTCCCCACCGCTCACCGCCACGCCGCGCACCGCGTACGGGGCGCCCGCCAGCCGTGCCCCCAGGACCAGGCCGGCCGCCGTCCCGCGGGAACCGCAGGCGACGTACAGCCGTTCCGGCCGCGCTCCGGCGGCCTCCAGCTGGCCCTCGAGCTCGAGGGCGCCAGCCACGTAGCCCAGGACCCCGAGCGGCGTCGATCCCCCGAGCGGGACGAGGTAGGGCCGTTCGCCCCGCGCGCGCAGGCGCGCCTCGAGCTCCGCCAGGGCCGCCGCCTCGTCCGGTCCCGTGAGCTTCATCGGATCACGCGGGGGTTCCACGAACGTGATCTCCGCGCCGAGCAGGCGGTCGAGCAGCAGGTTCCCCTGTACCTCGCGCTCCCCGGGGGCGGCGGAGAGGACCAGGCTCGTGGGGAGCCCCACCATCCGACCGGCCGCCGCGGTCATCCGGGCATGGTTCGACTGCACGCCACCGGTGGTGACGAGCACGGTCGCCCCGCCGCGCAGCGCGTCGGTCACCAGGAACTCCAGCTTGCGTGCCTTGTTGCCCCCCAGCGCAAGCCCCGTCAGGTCGTCCCGCTTCAGCAGGATGCGGGGGCAGCGGTCGGGGCCACCGAGCGCGTCGCGCAGGCGCCGCGCCTCGTGGAGCGGCGTGGGCAGCGTGGCCAGCGGCACCCGCGGGATCCGCTCCATCGCGCCGATCACGCTCGTCATCATCGCCCATCCTCCGAACCGTTCCGTCCAGGGCGCTTCTTTACGGCGTCCGCCGCGCGACCCGTGGGCCGGCCCGGGATCCGCCGCTCACGCCGGCGCCGCCGCCTTCGGCCATGGCGCCGAGGCTCGCATCCGCGCGTGCAGGGCGACGCCTGCACCTCCCGACCGGCGGCACGCCCGAGCGTAGCAGCCGGACCTGCGCCCCGGGCCCGTCGGTCGACCGGTGATTCGCCCGCCAGCCGATCCGCGGCTCGCGCGCCAATCAGTGGATCGCGGCGTTGATCGCCCGAACGGTTCCCTCGGGGTCCGCCACCTCCACGATCAGCGCCGCGTAGTGCTCGTGGTCGAGGTCGATCTTCACCGCCTGCTCCGGGTGGTGCACGTCCAGGAACCACCACTCCCCGTCGAAGAAGGTGCCCGCCGCGATGACGCCGGGCAGGGAAGTGCCTGCCAGCCGGAGGCCGTGGCGCTCGCGCAAGGCGTCCGGGTCCTGCGAAGCCCCGCGCACGTGTGACAGGGGCACCTCGAGCGTGCTCCGCAGGGCAAGGACCTTGTCGAAGCCCTCCACCACCACGCGCAGCCGGCCGTCGCCGATCTCGACCTCGGTCATGGGGTTCTCCTCGTCGCGGGTCTCGTCCCGCCGCGCCCGGCCCGCGGCTCGCGCAACGGCCGGTGCAGGCTCGGAGGCCGTCGGCCCCCGTCGTCGCGGTCATGGTAGGCACGCGGGTACGATGGGCGTGCGCATGCGCCCGTACAGCGGAGACCAACCGTCCCGGTGAAGCTCGTCTTCTACACCCACCGCTACGATGGCCCGCCCGAGGGACCGTGCACCGCCCATGGCGTCGTGGCCGAGCCGCGACCTGACCGTCCCGGGCACATCAACGAGGCCGGCATACGCGTCGCGGACATGCCCTGCGGCCTCCCCCGGATCGCGCACGAGCAGGGGCCGCTGGCCCATCACGCCTCGAAGCCGCGCGCCGTGAGGATCAGCGAGGCCGACCTTGAGCGGTGGCGACGGCCCGCGTTCGGCGCGGACCCGGGCCGATGGCGGATGGTGACGGGCGCCGACGCGGCGCCGGGGCCGTGGGCTGTGCCCGGTGCCGGGCGGGTCGGCCCGGGGACATCCGGGCGCGTGCCCGACCGGGCCGGGCGGCGACGCGGGCGCCGGGGACCGGACCAGGCCGGCAACCCGGCCGCGGACGCCACAGGCGCGTCCGACGTCCGGGTGCTGGTGCCGGACACGTTCCTGTCTCGCC
>JAKAHX010000076.1 GCA_021814735.1 Chloroflexota bacterium
CGTCAGGTCGCGGGGATACGACGCCGATCCGGGGCGGACCGTGCCAGGGCCGCGTATCCCGGCGTCAGGTCGCGGGACCGAGCGTCGTGGGCGGCGCGCCGGACGGGGCCTGCTGGGCGGGCGCCGGAGGCATGCCCGGGCCGCGGCGACCGGACGCCTCGCCCTCCGCGATGGTCTCCGCGACGACCCCGCGCTTGGTGCCGCTGGAGCCAGGGACTTCGAGTTCGCGACCCGCGGCGCATCCCGGGCAGCTCGTGGGTCCCGGGTCGTAGGTGGGCAGCTCCAGCGTCCAGAGCGCGTGGGCCGGGTAGGCGTGGCCGCTCACCGGCGACGTGACGCTCCGCAGGCCGCCGGACCGGTCCACCAGCACCGCCGCCAGGACCAGCTCGGCGCCCGCGGCCTCGATCGGGGGGAGCATTGCCAGCAGCGAGCCGCCGGTGGTCAGGATGTCGTCTACCAGCAGGACCCGCTCGCCCTCCGCGAGCTGGAAGCCTCGGCGGAACTCGCGCCGCGTCGTGCCATCCGGGTCATGAACCTCCTCCGCGAAGATGCCCCGCACGCCAAGCTGCCGGGCGACCTCGAACGCGAGGATCACCCCGCCGGTGGTGGGTCCCACCACCACGTCCACCGCCGAGCCTTCCGGCCCGGAGACGAGTGCGGCCAGGTGGCCGCACAGCTCGGAGACCGCGTCGGGATACTGCAGGACCTGGAACTTCTCCAGGTAGCGTTCCGCGTGGCGCCCGCTCTTCAGCTGGAAATGGCCGTCCCGCAGGGCACCGGACGCGACGAAGATCTGCTCCACCCGCCTGGCCACCGCCGCCGGGTCGGGTGCGCTCTCGATGCCACGCGCATCGCTGCCCACGCCGACCGCACGCCTCGCGTTCATTGCACCACCCACCGCACGTACCGCGCCGCCGCGCTGGTCGCGTCCGCCGCGCCGTCATGCACCGCTGCTTCGGCCATCGCCACCGCGCCGTCCAGCTCCACCGCGTGGGCCATTGCCACCGCGCCGTCCAGCTCCACCGCGTGGGCCATTGCCACCGCGCCGTCCAGCTCCACCGCGTGGGCCATTGCCACCGCGCCGTCCTGCGGCCGCTCGCTCATGGCCGGTACTCCACGCCCTTCGCCGAGGGCCGGCCGGGCCGTGCCGGAAGCGCCGTGCCGACCAGCGGCAGGTGGCTCGACAGCCCGCGCGCCGCGCAGTACGCGCGGAGCTCGTCCACCAGGCGCAGCGGCACCTCGGGGTCGGCGAAGATCGCGGTCCCCACCTGGACCGCGATCGCCCCCACGGCAAGGTAATCGAGGACGTCGTCGAGCGCGCCGACGCCTCCGATCGCTACCACGGGGATGCTCACCACCTGCGCGACCTCGTACACGATGCGCAGCCCCACCGGGCGGATGGCCGGTCCGGACAGCCCGCCGTACACGTTCCCGAGCAGGGGACGGCCGGTGCGGCGGTCAACGGCGATCCCCGAGAGGGTGTTGATGGCCGTGATGGCGTCCGCGCCGGCATCCTCGATCGCCCGGGCGATCGGCCGGATGTCCGTCACGTTCGGAGAAAGCTTGACGAGCAGCGGCAGGTCGGTGGCCCGGCGCACGGCCGCGGTGACGGCCGCCGCGGCATCCCGGTCGACGGCGAACTGGAGGCCGCCCTTCCCGACGTTGGGGCAGCTGATGTTGAGCTCGATTCCGGCCACGCCGGGGACGCCGTCCAGTCGCTGCACCACGCCCACGTAGTCGTCGATCGACTCTCCCGCCACGTTCACCAGGACGGGCACCTGCCAGCCTGCCCAGAGCGGCGCGTACCGCTCGATGACGGCGTCCACGCCGGGGTTCTGCAGCCCGATGGAGTTCAGCATCCCGCCCGGGGTCTCCGTCACCCGCGGCGGCGGGTTGCCCGTGCGCGGCTTCAGCGTGGTCCCCTTGCAGCAGATCGCGCCCAGCCGTTCGACGTCCACCACCTCGCCGTACTCGACCCCGTAGCCGAACGTGCCCGAGGCGACCAGCACGGGGTTCCGGAGCACGAGGCGACCAGGGCGCCGTGGGGCGAGGTCCACCGACAGGTCGACCGCTGCCGCGGCGACACCCGACACCGGCCCGCCAGCCGGCACGCCTGCCCAGGATCCAGCTGGCGCGGTTCCCGCGGGCAGGGCCGGTGTGCGGGCGCCGGTTCCGCTGCCGATCCCCCGCCCGCTGCCCGTGGGGGCGCCGGCGTCCCCCACGGCCGGGGTGCCGGCAGCGCCGCCCGCCCGGCTGCGAGGCGCGCGCAGGCCGAGGCGGGGTTCCCCGGCATGAGGGGAACGCGTGCGCGGTCCGCTGGTCACGATCGAACGCCGGCGCCTCACGCGGGCTCCTCCCAGGCGATCTCCTCGGCGGCGAAGACGGGCCCCTCCCGGCACACTCGGAGCGGTCCCTCCACGCCCCACACCACGCACCCGAGACAGGCCCCCACCGCGCAGCCCATGTGCTGCTCCATGGAGACCTGCAGCCACGACCGTCGGCGGGCCTGCGGCGACCCGAGGGGCACCGGCCGCCCCGTGCCCCGTTTCCGCCCGAGACGCGCCACGCCGAGCCGCGCCTGGCGCCCCGCCGCCAACGCCGCCAACGCCGCCAGCATGGGGGATGGCCCGCAGGCGAACGCCTGGTCCGCCCAGGCCTCGTACGCAGGCACCAGGTCCGTCACCCGGCCCGGCTGGCCGAGTGACCCGTCCTCGGTGGCCACCACGTACTCCACCTCGTCGGGGAGCAGCGTGGAGGGGTAGACGTCCCCGGCGGTGGCGGCACCGAAGAGCAGGGTCACCTGGCGTCCAGCCTCCAGCGACTCGTCCGCCAGGAAGCGGACGCCCGCCACGCCCAGCCCTCCCGCGATCAGCAGCACGTGGTGGGTCCGGGGATCGACCTCGAACGGCCGCCCCAGCGGCCCCAGCATGGGCACGCTGTCGCCGGGGCGCCCACGGGCGAGGAGCTCGGTCCCCTTGCCGGCGATCCGGAAATGCAGGGTGATCTCGCCCGCCACCCGGTCGACGGTGTTGATGCTGATGGGACGGCGGAGGACCAGCCCGGAGTAGTCCGGCGTGCGGACGTGCACGAACTGGCCGGCCCGCGCTCCGGCGGCGAGCCAGGGCGCGCGGTAGCGCTGGAGCCACTGGCGGGGCAGGATCTCCCGCGTCTCGACGAGCTCGGCGTCGAGGAGGCGCATCGGTCCTGGTGCCCCGACCCTCAGGCGTCGGGCGACTGGTCGTCCCCGTCGCCCTCGTCGTCGCTCTCGCCGATCACGGTCGGGAAGGCATCGGCGAGGGCGTCCGCCACGTCCCCGAACACGTCGGTCGGGTCGTAGAACTCCACCAGTTCCGCGGCGGAGTCCAGGCGCCGCCAGCGGTCCTCCTCGTCCTCCGGCACGACCTCGGCGACCAGGCGCCCCTCGCCGGTCAGGGTCAGGCGCTCGTCGTCCTCGTCGATGATCATCAGGTCGCCCAGCCGGGCGGCGAGCGGGCGCGCACTCCCCTCGAACTGCTCGACGAGCCGCGCCTCCGCCTCCTGGCTGCGTTCCTGGAAGGAGAGGGCCAGGTCGTACAGGCGGGAGGCCGCCTCCTCCGCGTCCGCCGGCGGCTCCTCCTCCACGTGCTTTGCGGCCCACGCGTCGGCGGCGGCGGCGTAGGCGCCCTCGTCGGCGGCCACCGCGTAGCCTTCCTCGGCCACGGTCTCGTCCGGCGCGATCCCGGCCGTTTCCATGAGGGTCTCGGCCGCGGTGGGCTCCTCGCCCAGGCCGGCCGCGGCGCGCGCCGCCTCGGCGAATGCCGCGAAGACCTCGGCGGGGTTGTAGAGCTCCACGAGCTCCGCGGCGGACTCGATGACCTCCGTCTCGGAGACCCACTCGCCGTTGTCGTCCTGGTAGCGGGTCCGCGAGCGGAAGGTCCCGTCCGGCGCGACGGCGAGGTAGTCCGGTTCCTCGTCGATCAGGACGAATCCGCCCGCGTCCTCGATCCGGTCGGCGTTGGCGTCGAGGAACCGGCGGAGCTGCTCGGCGGACTTGACGAGGAAGTCGCGCCGCTCGAGGGCGGCATCGGCGGCGAGCTCGCCGAGCGACTGGTTGCGGCTCAGGTCCATCGTGCGCTCCTTACGGGTGGTACTCGAGGTCGGGGCCCATGCGCTCGCGAAGGAGCATGGAGTGATGGCGCTGGAAGATCCACTCCCCGGCGCGATGGCCGATCTTCCTGGTCGCCTCGTCCGCCTCGAGCTTGTCGAGCGCGGCGTAGTCGGGGAGCTGGAACAGGATCAGGTTGTCGAAGTCCCAGCCGTGGGCGATGTTGTACCAGCCCAGGAACTTGATGTTGAACTTCTCCTCGTACTCGCGGACCTGGCGCGGGAACATGGTCCGCATGAAGAACTTGAAGAAGGCGTCGCGGCCGCGACGAACCGAGAAGAACGTTGCGAGGACGGGCACGCGATCCCTCCGGGATCAACCCACGAACAGTGGACGCTCGGTGACGCGCCCATTGTCGCACGCCGAGGGATGCCGGCTTCGCCCCGTCCCGCGCGGCCGGCTTCACCCCGTCGGGCGCCGTCGAGCCGCCGGCAGCAGATCGCGGCACGGCGGAGTCGCGCAGGGCGGATCGCGAGTTCGCGGCGCGGCCGCCGCCGAATCGCCACCCGGCCGGGCGCGCTCCGCCACCGAGTCGCCACCCGCGCGCGACTGACTCGCGCCGCAGGTTCCGGCTAGGGTCCGACGCAACCCCGATCCCGGAGATTGTCCATGCGTGAGCCATCGCTCTACGACCCCAGGTTCGAGCACGACGCGTGCGGCTTCGGCTTCGTGTGCGACATCCGGGGCCGGGCCTCCCACGGGATCGTGCGGGACGCCCTGACCGTGCTGGTCAACCTGGAGCACCGCGGCGCCTCGGGGTCCGAGCAGAACACCGGCGACGGCGCCGGGCTCACCAGCCAGCTGCCCGATCGGTTCCTGCGCGCCGCGGCCGACGAGGCCGGGATCCGGCTTCCGCCCCCTGGCGAGTACGGCATGGGGATGGTCTTCCTGCCGCGCGACGCCACCAGCCGGGAGGCGTGTCAGGCGATCGTGGAACGGACGGCGGCAGCCGAAGGCCTCCCAGTGCTCGGCTGGCGCAACGTCCCCACCTCGGCCGCCCTGCTCGGGACGACCGCCCGGGCGAGCCAGCCGGTCGTCCGCCAGGTCTTCCTCGCGCGTCCCGGGTCGCTCGCCGCGGAGCTCGCCTTCGAGCGGAAGCTCTACGTGGTGCGGCGGCTGGCCGAGAAGGCCGTGGCGCGGTCCACGCTCGCGGGGCGCGGCGACTTCTACGTGCCCTCCCTCAGCTGCAGGACCGTGGTCTACAAGGGCATGCTCAACGCCTCGCAGCTTCTCCACTTCTACCCGGACCTCGACGACCCGGCGTTCGAGAGCGCCATCGCGATGGTCCACTCGCGGTTCTCCACCAACACGTTCCCGTCCTGGAGCCGCGCCCACCCGTACCGCTACATCTCCCACAACGGCGAGATCAACACGCTGCGGGGCAACGTCAACTGGTTCCGTGCGCGCGAGTCGATGTTCCGCTCCTCGCTGTTCGGCGACGACCTCCGCAAGGTCCTGCCCGCGATCGACGGGGAGGGCTCGGACTCCGCCATGCTCGACAACGTCCTGGAGCTGCTCCATCTGTCCGGCCGCCCCCTGGCCCACGCCCTGATGATGCTGGTCCCCGAGCCGTGGAGCCGGCACGCGTCCATGTCGGCGGAGAAGCGCGCCTTCTACGAGTACCACGCCTGTCTCTCGGAGCCGTGGGACGGGCCGGCGTCCATCGCCTTCACCGACGGGACCCGGGTGGGCGCCACGCTCGACCGGAACGGGCTGCGCCCCGCCCGCTACTACGTGACCGACGACGAGCGCGTGGTCATGGCCTCCGAGGCGGGCGTGCTGGAGATCCCCCCGGACCGGGTCGTGGCCAAGGGGCGCCTGCAGCCGGGGCGGATGTTCCTGGTGGACACCGCGGAGGGACGCATCGTGTCCGACGAGGAACTGAAGCACGGTGCAGCGACCGAGCAGCCCTACGACGCCTGGTGCCGGGCCTGGCTGGTGCGGCTCCCGGACCTCCCGCCGCCGCCAACGGTGATCGAGCCCGACCACGCGACCGTGCTGCGCCGGCAGGAGGTGTTCGGGTACACGGCCGAGGACGTGCGACTGCTGATCAACCCGATGGCCGAGTCGGGCGCCGAGCCGGTGGGGTCCATGGGCAACGACACCCCCCTCGCCATCCTCTCCGAGCGGCCGCAGCTCCTCTACTCGTACTTCAAGCAGCTCTTCGCGCAGGTGACCAACCCGCCCGTGGACGCGATCCGCGAGGAGATCGTGATGGCCGTCGAGACGTCGATCGGCCCGGAGGACAACCTGCTCGAGCCCGGACCCGCCGCGGCCCACCAGCTGGCGCTCCCCACGCCCGTGCTGCGCAACGAGGAGCTGGAGAAGATCCGGGCCCTCGACGGGGGCCACGGGTCCCACGGCTTCCGCGCCGTCACGCTCCCCATCCTCTACCGGGTCGCGGAGCAGGGCCCGGGCCTGCGGCGGGCCATCGAGGCGGTCCGGAGCCGCGCCTCCGAGGCGATCGCCGAGGGGTGCAACCTGGTCGTCCTCTCGGACCGCGGCCACGACGAGCAGGACACCCCCATCCCGGCGCTGCTGGCGGTCGCCGCCGTCCACCATCACCTGCTGCGCAGTGGCACGCGCACCCGGGTGGGCCTGGTGCTCGAGTCGGGAGAGCCGCGCGAGGTGCACCACTTCGCGCTGCTGATCGGGTACGGCGCGAGCGCGGTGAACCCGTACCTGGCCTTCGAGACGATCCACGACCAGGTCCGCCTGGGGATGATCGCCGGGCCGGCCGCCGCGGCCGAGGCGCGCTACGTGCAGGCGATCAACAAGGGGATCGTCAAGGTGATCTCCAAGATGGGGATCTCCTCGATCCAGAGCTACCACGGTGCGCAGGCCTTCGAGGCGATCGGCCTGGACCAGGACTTCGTCGACGAGTACTTCACCGGGACGCCCAGCCGGATCGG
>JAKAHX010000077.1 GCA_021814735.1 Chloroflexota bacterium
GGCGGCCGGAGGTTGCCCCCCGGGTAGCCGAGGTCACGCCCGGTCCCGTTCCGGAGCAGGGCGCCCCGCAGGTCGTCGCGGATGTCGCGGCTGTACTTGCGCAGCTGCCGGCCGTACATCACGACCTGGAACCCGAATGTCCAGAACTCACCGTGCCAGCCCGTACGGTGCTCCAGGATCGCCTGCCGGAGATCCTCGGCCGTGTGTCCGGGAAACGTCGTGTAGCCGGTGGCGATGGCCTCGAGGAGGTGTGCATCGCTGCCCCCCGTGGTGGCCATCCCGAGCTCGTCCGCCAGCCGCACCGTCTGAGCGTGGTGGGTCCGACCTGCGGTGGTCGGGTTGAACGCTTCCAGTGCGTCGAGATGGAAGCGCGGATCCGGGTCGGCCTGGAAGCGGCGGATGGACCGGCCGCTCGCGCAGATCGGATAGGGAGCCAGGGGGTGGGCGGCGATCGCCAGGCCCCCCTGCTCGTGCACCGCCGCGATGGTGGCTCGAAGTGACTGCAGGGGACGGATGCGCTCCTGGAGGAACAGCGCCAGCAGGTGTCCACCCCGCGTGGTGATCTCCTCGCCCACGATCACCTCGACCCGCGAGCCCCGGGCGCGGGCGAGCGCACGGGCGGCCAGCCCGGCGTCCACGCGCTCGTGATCGGCGATCCCGATGACGTCGAGGTCCGTGTTCCGCTCGACGTGGTCGAGGATCTCCTCGACGCTCGCGACGCCGTCGGATGCCAGGGTATGGATGTGCAGGTCCGCCTTCCCCGAGCGGCCCGCCCCCGGTCCGTCGTGATCGTTCATGCCTGTTCCTCCGCCCACAGCGGCTGGAAGATGGACCACCACTGCTCGGGCGCCTCGGCGATCAGCCGCTCGAACGTCCGTGCCACCTGGTCCAGGACCCATCGCGCGCGCTCGTGCCGTGTGCCCTCGGGCGGCGCCTCGAGGGGCATCACCAGCGCGCGGTACTCCGTCCACCCGACGCGGAGGCCCGCGGCGACGCAGGCCGGCACGCCCGACTCCGCGACCAGGACTCCGGGACCCGCCGGCAGGCGGGTGGTGGCACCGAACAGTCGGACGGGGACGCCGGGACCGCCGACACCGCGGTCCGCGATGAGCCCCACGATGTCCCCGCGCGCCAGTGCCCGGTCGAGCGCCGCGCGCGACCCTCTGCTGGGGATGATCTCCACCCCGGTGCGGCCGCGGCTGCGCTCCATGTAGGCCTGCAGGGGTGCATTGCGGAGGGTTTCCATGGGCGCCACCGCGTGCCTGCCCCGCAGCACGGTGATGTACTGCGCCGGCAACTCCAGCGCGCCGAGGTGGAGCCCGATCACGATCACCGGCCCGTTGCGCCCGATCTCGCGCTCGACCGTCTCGGGATCGTCGAGTCGGAGGTGGCGCTCCAGGAACGCGCGGTCCACGGTGGCGTTGCGGATCACCTCCAGGTAGTAACGGGCGCGGTGGCCGAAGGCGTCGCGGAGGAGTCGTTCGAGTGCCGCCGGGTCACGGGCTGCCCTGTGGACGCGAGGTGATGCGGCGCCGTTCGCGTCGAGCCACTGGCAGACGCGCCGCAGGTTGGCGCGGGCGAGGGCCCGCTGCCCCGGCGCGGCAAGATACCAGCCCGCGCCAACCACGTGGGCGACGCGGTGGAGGATCCCCGCCGGCAGCGGCGCGACCAGCGCGGAGAGCCCCTCCAGGGCCGCCACACCCGCGCGCTGCCGCAGGGCGGGCCGGGCAGCGGCTCCTCCGCCCCGTGCTCCATGCGCCGCGGTGCGCGGGCGGCGTTCAGGCACTCGCGGCGCCCTCGTCGACCAGGCCGGGGTCGAGTGCGGTCGGGTCCGCCATCGCCGGGCGCGGTCCGGTGGACTGGAGCCCGCTCCCCTGTCGACGCCGTCGCCGGGCCGCGCGCTCGTCGCGATCGGCCAGCGCCGCCGCGGCGCGCTCGGCGAGGTGAGCCGCCTCGGCGGGCGTCTCCGGCCAGATCGGCTTGAAGCAGTACCACTGGGACGGTTCCGCGGCGATGGCCGCCTGGAGGGCGTCGGCCACGGCCTGGGTGGCACGCTGGATCTCGGCCGGGGAATCGCCCGCGACCTCGATCGGCTCGCCGTGTTCCGCGTGGTAGCGTCCGTCGGCGGCGAGCCGGTTCACCACCGGGACGATCGCCGCGCCGCTCTTCGCGGCCAGCACCGCCGGGCCGGCCGGGAGCGTGGTCCAGTCGCCGAAGAAGCGGACGGGGATCCCGTCCGGTCGGTAGCCCCAGTCCACGAGGAGCGCCAGGATGCCGTGCTCGCGCAGCACGCGGTGGATCTCGCGCAGGTTGCGCCACGCGATCACCTGCACGCCCCAGCGGCGTCGTTGCTCCGCGAGGAGCTCGTACAGCTCGGGGAACGCGGTGTCGTCGGCCACGCCGTACGCGGGAAACCCGTGGGACGCCATGGCGGCGGCCAGCGTCTCCATGCTCCCCACGTGCAGCGTGACGATGATCATCGCGCGGCCCTCGTCCCGCAGCCGCTCGTACAGGCGCCTGAACGAGTCGAGCCCCCGTTCGCCGTCCGCGTCGACCAGCCGCGCCGGGACGTCCGCGGGCAGCGCGGGCAGCCGCATCAGGCCGACCACGTATCCCGCGTAGGCGCGGTAGACGTCGCGCGCCAGGCGGGCCACGTCCGGGTGATCCACGGGGAGGCCCAGCACGTGGCCGGCATTCGCGCTGATCGCCCGCCGCTTGGCAGGCCAGAGCGCGTACCCGGCCAGGAACCCCAGCCGGGCGATGGCCAGTACCGGGCCCTCGGGCAGGTGCCCGAGGGCCCAGGAGGCGGCGCGGTAGGCGCGGACGGTCGCCTTCTCGTTGGCCCGGCGGGCCACCCGCACGAGGCGCCGGCCATCGGTCACCCGCCGGTGGGGTGCGTAGGCGACACCGCCGCCAGCGCGACCCCGACCGGAGATCGCCTCGCCCGGAGCCGGCCCGCCGTTCGAGGACGGCATGCGTCCGACCGGCCTAGCCGGCGTGCCCCGTGGTGGAGGCGGACCGTCGCCTCGGCGACGAGAGCTTCCGGGTCGGCCGCCTGGCCGGTGCCGGCTCGTCCCCGTGGAGCACCTCGTTGTCCTCGCCACGGATGAACGCCTCGACGCGCTCCCGCGCCTGGTCGTCGTGGACCTGGATGGGCGGGCTCTTCATGAAGTACGAGGACGGGGCGACCAGCGTCCCGGTCAGGCCGCGGTCGAGACCGAGCTTCAGGCAGCGGACGGCGTCGATCACCACGCCGGCGCTGTTGGGGCTGTCCCACACCTCGAGCTTGAGCTCTGCGTTGAGGGGCACGTCACCGAAGGTGGTGCCCTCCATGCGGATGTAGCACCACTTGCGGTCCTGCAGCCACGGCACGTGGTCGGACGGCCCGACGTGGATGTCGTCGGGATCCAGCTCGTAGTCGAGCATGGAGGTCACGGCGTTGGTCTTGGAGATCTTCTTCGACTCGAGCCGCTCGCGCTCGAGCATGTTGAGGAAGTCCGTGTTGCCGCCGAAGTTCAGCTGGTAGGTGCGGTCCAGCTTCACGCCCCGGTCCATGAAGAGGCGGGTCATCACGCGGTGGCTGATGGTGGCACCGACCTGGCTCTTGACGTCGTCGCCGATGATCGGCAGCCCTGCCTCGGCGAAGCGGCGCTGCCAGTAGGGCTCACGGCCGATGAAGACCGGGATGCAGTTGACCACCGCGACGCCGGCGCTGAGCGCCTGCTCCACGTACCACTTCGTCGCCTCCTCCGAGCCGACGGGGAGGTAGTTGATGACGACGTCGACCTCGCGTTCGCGCAGGATCCCGGTGATGTCCGCGGTGGGGCCGGGCGCCTTCTCGATGATCTGGCTCAGGTACTTGCCCAGCCCGTCGTGCGTCATGCCCCGCTCGACGGGAACGTTCAGCTTGGGGACCTGCTGGAAGACGTAGGTGTTGTTCGGCTTGGCGTAGATGGCCTCGGAGAGGTCCTTGCCGACCTTGTTCTTGTCGATGTCGAAGGCGGCCACGAACTCGAGGTCGCGGATGTGATATCCGCCCAGATCGACGTGCATGATGCCCGGGATGAAGTCGCCGGGCTCGGCGTCCTCGTAGTAGTAGCGGCCCTGCACCAGGCTGCTGGCACAGTTGCCCACGCCGATGATGGCGACGCGGATCTTGCCGTCGTTGCGCTTCGAGCGCGAGTGGCCGTTCCCCTTCGGGGCGGCTGCCGTCAGCTTCGTGGTGTCGTCCACGGGTGCCTACTCCTCCACTTGCCGCGCCTGCGCGCGTACGTGCCAGATCCGCTGGAGCACCGTGACGGTGCTCAGGATGAACAGGAGCGCGAGGGTGCCGGCAAGCCACGGCTGGCCGGCCTGCATCGAGAGCTCGAACCCGCCCGGCAGGCCGAGCGATCCACCGGCAGCGCCGGCATCCACCGCGATGCCGCCTGCCAGCCCGGTGGCGATCAGGCCGAGGCCCATCACCACCACGCGTTCTGCGCGAGGCGCCACGCCCACGTCTCCCCCGAAGCCGAGCCCCTCGGCGCGCGCGCGGGTGTAGCTCACCAGGAAGGCGGCGACCATCGCGAGTGCGGCCAGGGCCGGCAGCACCGGGACGGTGCCGGCCGCGGAGCCCCTGGCGAGCGCCCCGGCCGCCGTGCCGGCCACCACGCCGACGTACAGGACTCCCTCGCCGGCCCGGTCCAGGGTGCTGTCCAGGAATGCCCCGAACCGGGAGACCCGGCCGGTCGCCCGCGCCAGCGCCCCGTCCAGCATGTCGAAGGCCGCGAAGACCAGGCTCACCACGCCCGCGGCAACCCACTGGCCATCCGCGGCGAGCCACGCCGAGACGCAGACGCCGAGGAAGCCGAGGACCGTGAGCGCGTTGGGCGTGAGTCCCGCCCGTCCGGCCACCAGCGCGACCGGGACGGCGAGCGACTTGATCCGCGCCCGGGTTGCCGGCGGCACCAGCGAATGCTCGGTCACGACGCCGCTCCCGCGCCCTGTGCCGCGGCCACGAGTCGATCCTGGCTCCGCTGGTACCGCTCGAACTCGTCCCTGCGCAGCGTGCAGATCACCTCGCGGCCCACGCGCCGGGTCGCGATCAGCCCGGCGGCGCGAAGTGTCCGGAGGTGCCAGGAGACGAGCGGCTGGGACAGGTCGACGAACTCGACCAGGTCGGTGACCGTGGCGGGCGATTCCGCGAGTCGCCGGATGATCCGGAGCCTGGTCACGTCCCCCAGCGCCTTGTGGAAGGCGCGCAGGTCGCGCAGCTCGTCCGGCGGGGCGGTGATCGTCGCGATGGTCGACCGGATGTGGGCTGGAGAGGGCAATGCGGCCTCAGGTGAGCAGGACTTTATATAAAGTGTCGCTGATGCTACCACGCATCCGGACGGCGTCAAACCCCGGCGTGCGCGCTACTTCCGACCGACGAGCAGCGCGTAGGCCCACGCGTCGAGCGCCTTCGCGCCCCCCATGACCGTCCTGACCGAGTCCCGCAGCTCGGGTTTCGTGGCCAGCAGCCATGCGGCGCGCATCCAGGCGCGGGCGAGCCACCCGAGGCCGATCCAGCGGATGCGGCTCCTGACCTCCATCGCGGGATCGATCCGGTGGATCTCCACCACCCTGTCCTGGAGGCCGGAGTCGTCCAAGATCTCCCGCCATGCCGCCGCGGTCAGCACCTCCGTCCCGAGGTCGCGCGCCACCTGGGCGACGTCCTCGGGGATCGCCTCGACCGCGACGAGCTCGTTCAGCCCGACGTAGCCCCCCGGCCTGGTGACCCGCACGAGCTCGCGGATGGCCTGCACCTTGTCGTCCACGAAGGCGAGCACCGACTCGGCCACGACGACGTCGAACCGGTCGGCCTCGAACGGCAGCTGGCGGAGGTCGGCGACCTGCAGGTCGACCTGGCCCTCGACGCCATCCCTCCGGGCGCGTTCCCGCGCCCACTCGATCATCCTCGGCGAGCGATCGATCCCGACGACGCGGCAGCCGTGCGTCCGGGCGATGTAGGCGGGCCCGACGCCGATCCCGCAGCCGACATCGAGCACCTCGTGCGCGCTCTCGACGTGGCACAGCTCCAGGAGTCGCCGGGTCGCGGGGATGCCGCCCTGGTGCTTGCTGATCCCGAGCTCGGCCTGCATGTCGAGGTAGTCGACCATCGGGGCCTCCCCGAGCAGCCGCCGGGCGATCCGGCACGGACCGGTTCCGGCCGGGGCGGTCGGCGAGCGGGCCGCAGAGTCGGCGTTGCTGCTGTTCGGGAGGGTGCGCGTGTTCAGATCCGCCCGCCAGAGGCATTCGGCGTGAAGGACGCCGGACGTGCCGGCCCGTCGCGCGGTTGGCGGGACCGTCAACGCGGCCGGGATTGAGGCGGACCGCCTTTGGTGCCGGCCGGAGGTGCGCTCCGGGGCCCTACCCGGCGTCCTGCTCGCCGCCAGGCACCGGTGGCGCCGGCCGCGCCAGCCCCTCCACGACCTCTGCCCCCGCCAGCGTCAGCAGGATCGACGGCGGCGCGATCACCTTCCAACTGCGGCTGCCACCGCCCAGGACGATGCGCTCGCGTGCCATGACCGCGGCATCCACCCAGATCGGCAGCCCGTCCGGGAGACCGAAGGCCGTGACGCCGCCGATCTCCTGGCCGGTGAGCGCGCGCGTCTCGTCGGCCGAGGCGAAGGACGCGCGGCGGGTGCCCAGCCGGTCGCGGATGGTGTGGTTGACGTCGAGGCGATGCGTGGCGAGGACCACGCAGGCGGCGTAGCGGGGGGGATCCGTCTTGCCGGCAACGACGATGGTGTTGGCAGCGTCCTCCGGCGCGAAGCCGTACGCGGCGCAGAAGGCGGCCGTGTCGGCCAGGGCCGGGTCGCAGGGGAACAGCTCGTAAGGCTCGCGGCCCGCGAGCGCAGCCTCGAGGCGGGCCCGGTCGGGTTCGGATGTCATCCCGCAACGCTACCCCATGCGCCGCCGTTCCGCGGCCCTCGGCGTGCCATGATGGCGCGCATGGGCCGGCTCCCGAGACTGGCGCTGCTCGCCGCGCTGGGCGGCGGTGTCTTCCTCGCTGGCCTCGAGCTCATGATCAC
>JAKAHX010000078.1 GCA_021814735.1 Chloroflexota bacterium
TCGGGGTCCAGGGCGCCCAGGCGCTGCAGGGGGATCCCCGGAACGTCGCCCGGCTGCAGGCCATGGGCGTCCGGATGCTGTCGCTGGCGCACGTCATGGACAACGCGATGGCCGGGTCCGGGACGGGCCGCCGGGCCGGGGGCCTGACGCCGCCGGGTCGACTGGCACTGGCCGAGGCGGAGCGCGTCGGCGTGCTCGTCGATCTCGCCCACGCGTCGTCACGCACGATCCGGGACGCGGTTGCCCTTGCGACGGTCCCTCCGGTGCTCAGTCACACGGGTTTCGTGGAGCGGGCGGGGAGCCGGAGCCGCTGGCGCCGCTACTCGGCCGCCACGCGCAACGTGCATGTGGCCGATGCGCGGCTCGTGGCTGAGGCGGGCGGCGTGGTGGGCGTGACCGCCGCCGCGCAGCTCCTCGGTGGCGAGTCCGTGCGTGACTTCGTCGATGCGCTCCGCTTTGCGATCGACGAACTGGGCCCCGACCACGTGGCGATCGGCAGCGACATGGACGGTGCGCTGCGGACCGTGATCGACGCGGCGGGGATGCCGCGGGTGACCGACGGGCTCCTGGCCGCCGGCGTGCGCGACGACGTCGTCGCGGCGGTGCTGGGCGCCAACGCGATCCACGCCCTGCGTCGGGTGCTCCCGGGCTGACCGGTCGCCTCGCCCGCTCCAAGCCCGCCGCCACGGCGCGTGTGACGGACCACGACGGCGTGGCGCCGGAGGCTCGCCCCCGCCCGGGCGCTGCCGGTACGCTAGAATCCTGCCGCTCGTGGCGGAGTAGCTCAGTGGTAGAGCAGGGGACTCATAAGCCCTTGGTCGCAGGTCCGAATCCTGCCTCCGCTACCAATCCTCGAGGCAAGACGCGGCTGGTTCCCCGTCACGGGCGAGCCGGCCGCCGCGATTCTCCGGCGCGGCGGAGCGCCACCCTCCGCTCCCGCCGCGGCGGCTCCACGCCATCCGCGCGCCCCTCTGCTTCGTAATCGTCGGAGGAAGGTGCCGGGGCCTATAATTCCGGCACGCCACCGCGGATGCCGCAGGGCGCCTTGCCATGACCCGGAGGGTCTCCCTTCTTGAACACACGATTCCTCAGAAACGGCATCGTCATGCTGATCCTCGTCGTGGGGGCGGCTGCGCTGCTGTACACCGTCTTCGTTCCCCCCACCACCACCCAGGACATCCCCTACAGCGGTGGGTCGAACTCGTTCCTCGGGCTCGTCAAGGCTGGCCAGGTTGACCAGGTCATCGAGCAGGGGACGCAGCTCACCATCACCCTGAAGGATCCGGCCAACACCCAGAAGACCAGCCAGGTGCCGGGCACGCTCGGTGACCAGCTGATGTCGGACATCCGCGCGACGTGCGCGGAACCCGGCGCGGTGCCGAACTGCATGAACGTCACCGTGATCCCGCAGGCGGCCTCCCAGACCGGTCAGTGGCTGGGTCTGCTGATCAGCGCGCTGCTGCCGGTGCTCCTCATCGGCGGCTTCATCTTCATCATGATGCGGCAGGCGCAGGGCACCAACAACCAGGCCATGAGCTTCGGCAAGAGCCGGGCGCGCATGTTCCTGGGCAACAAGACCGTGGTGACCTTCGCGGACGTGGCCGGTGTCGACGAGGCCAAGGGCGAGCTCCAGGAAGTCGTCGAGTTCCTGAAGTATCCCGAGAAGTTCAACTCGCTCGGGGCTCGCATCCCGCGCGGGGTGCTGCTCATCGGTTCCCCCGGCACCGGCAAGACGCTCCTCGCGCGCGCCGTGGCAGGTGAGGCGGGGGTGCCCTTCTTCAGCATCTCCGGCTCCGAGTTCGTGGAGATGTTCGTGGGCGTGGGCGCCTCCCGCGTGCGCGATCTCTTCGACCAGGCCAAGCGCAACAGCCCCTGCATCGTGTTCGTGGACGAGATCGACGCGGTCGGCCGCCAGCGCGGCGCGGGGCTGGGTGGCTCCCACGACGAGCGCGAGCAGACCCTGAACCAGATCCTCGTCGAGATGGACGGCTTCGACACGAACACCAACGTGATCGTGGTGGCCGCCACCAACCGGCCGGACGTGCTCGACCCGGCGCTGCTGCGCCCGGGGCGGTTCGACCGCCAGGTGATCCTGGACCGGCCGGACATGAAGGGGCGCCTGGAGATCCTGCGCGTGCACGTGCGGGGCAAGCCCCTCGACAAGGCGCTTGATCTCGAGGCCATCGCCCGCCAGTCGCCCGGCTTCTCGGGCGCCGATCTCGCCAACCTGGTGAACGAGTCGGCCATCCTGGCGGCCAGGCGCAACAAGAAGGTCATCGGCGCGGCCGAGTTCGCCGAGGCGCTCGACCGGGTGATGGCCGGCCCCGAGCGCAAGAGCCGCATCATCAGCGACGCGGAGAAGGCGATCATCGCCTACCACGAGGGCGGCCACGCGCTGGTGCAGCGCATCCTGCCCAAGTGCGACCCGGTCACCAAGGTGACCATCATCAGCCGGGGCATGGCCCTGGGCTACACGATGGCCCTCCCGGAGGAGGACCGCTACCTGCAGTCGAAGTCCGAGTTCGAGGACAAGATCGCCGGCCTGCTCGGCGGCAACGCGGCCGAGAAGCTCGTCTTCGGCGACACCACCACCGGCGCCTCGAACGACATCGAGAAGGCGACCAACCTCGCCCGCAAGATGGTCACCGAGTACGGCATGAGCGAGAAGCTGGGGCCGCTCGCCCTGGGCAGGCGCGAGGAGATGGTCTTCCTCGGCCGTGAGATCGGCGAGCAGCGCAACTACAGCGACGAGGTCGCCAAGCAGATCGACGACGAGGTGCGCACCATCATCGACCGCGGGTACGCCCGGGCGATGGAGGTGCTCTCCCGCTATCGGGACCGGCTGGACACGCTGGCCCAGCGCCTGGTGGCGGAAGAGACCCTGGACCACGTGGAGTTCGAGAAGATCTTCGCGGACCTGCCGGATCCCCGGAAGGAACAGGGTGGGCCGACGCCCCGCCCGCTCGGTGTGCTGACGCCGGACCACCGGATGCCTGCCGACGGCTCGTCGCCGTCGGGCCCGGCACCGGCACCGTCGCCGTCGCCGGCGTAGCCGGGCGTCAACCGGTCGCCGCAGGCACGGCGACCAACCCAGAGTGATCGACGATCGAGGCGGGCCGGGGGCCCGCCTCGGCGCGTGCGGCTGGAGACGGCCACGAACCTGTGGCCATGCAGAGGAGGAACCCGGGAGATGGCGAGCGGCTTTGCCGACTTCGAGACGCACCTCGACGCGACCAGCGAGGCCCGGCTGGCGGAGTACGTGGAGTTCCTCCGGATCCCGAGCATCTCGACGCTCGCCGAGCACGCCGCCGACTGCCGGCGCGCGGCCGAATTCCTGGCCGACCGGCTGCGGCATGCCGGCCTGGAGCACGTCGAGGTCTCCGAGACCGGGGGGCACCCGGTGGTCTACGCCGACTGGCTGCACGCCACCGGGGCGCCCACGGTCGTGGTGTACGGGCATTACGACGTGCAGCCCGCGGAGCCGCTGGAGCTGTGGGAGAAGCCGCCCTTCGACCCGCGCGTGGAGGGCGGGCGCGTCTACGCCAGGGGCGCGGCGGACGACAAGTCGAACGTGCACCAGCACGTCCAGGCCGCTGCGGCATGGCTCCACGTGCGCGGCGCGCTGCCGATCAACCTGAAGTACGTCTTCGAGGGCGAGGAGGAGGCGGGCTCCGAGCACCTGGACCGCTGGCTCGCCGACAACCGCGATCGGCTGGCCGCGGACCTCGCCGTGGTGAGCGACACGGGCTTCTTCGAGGGCAACCTGCCGGCCATCACGGTCGGCCTGCGCGGGATCATGTACGCGCAGCTCGACGTCTCCGGCCCCACGGTCGACCTCCACTCCGGCGGGTTCGGCGGCACGGTGCGCAACCCGGCCACGGTGCTCGCCGAGATCATCGCCGCGCTCCACGATCCGGACGGGCGGGTGGCGGTCCCGGGCTTCTACGACGCCGTGCGACCCCTCAGCCAGCGCGACCGCGACGAGCTGGCCCGCCTGCCGTTCGACGAGGCGGCATACCTGGCCTCGATCGGTGTCGATGCCCTCTGGGGAGAGACGGGCTTTACCACGCTGGAGCGCCGTGGCGCGCGCCCGACCCTCGAGGTCAACGGGATCTGGGGCGGCTTCCAGGGGGAAGGCGCCAAGACCATCATCCCGGCGCATGCACACGCGAAGATCAGCTGCCGACTGGTGCCCGACCAGGAGCCGGAGCAGGTCTTCCGCCTGGTGCGCGACCGCATCGCCGCCCTGGCGCCGGCCGGCGTCCGCGTCGAGACGCGGTACATCCACGGCGGCCGCCCGTCGCTGACACCCATCGATCACCCCGCCACTCGGGCCGCCGCGGCGTGCCTGCGGGAGGTCTTCGGTGCCGATCCGGTCTACATCCGCGAGGGCGGGTCCGTCCCCGTCACGTCCTCGTTCGAGTCGATCCTGGGGCTGCCGGTCGTGCTGCTGGGCTTCACCCCGCCGGACGACCACGCACACGCTCCCAACGAGTCGATGCGACTGGACAACTACGAGGCCGGGATCCGCACGATCATCCGCTACTGGGACGCCCTGGCCAGCACGCCACTGCGCTGATCGCCGGGTACCAGCAGGGCAGCCCCGGGGTACGACCGGGGTCCGGACGGTCGCAGGCCGGATGCTATGATCGGGCCGCTGCACGTCCGGAGGTGAGGACCAGGTGGAGACCACTGCACGACCCACGGGCACTCCAGAGCCATCCGACGGGGGGGCCGTCGACAGCGCGGCGTGGCGGCTCGAGTCGGACGGCGGGTCCATGCGCCCGCGCTCGGCCATGGACGTGCTGAGCACGCTGAACGAGCGGATCGCCACCGGGGACGTCGGACGCTACCAGCCTGTCCCGCTCGGGTTCACCCCCCTCGACAAGACCATCGGCGGAGGCCTGCGCCCGGGCGAGATGCTGCTCCTGGGTGGCGCCCAGGGCACGGGCAAGACCACGATGGCGCTCCAGATGGCCCGCAACATCGCCTCGGGCGGACTGGCCAACGTCCTCTACATCTGCTTCGAGCACGACGAGGAGTACCTGCTCAACCGCCTCATCGCGCTCGAGTCGGCCCTGGCGCATCTGCCGCAGACCACCGGGGCGATCAAGATCCAGGACGTGCGCCGCGAGATCCTCGGCAGCTGGATGACGGAGGGCGACGCTTCCCATCATCTCGTGTCGAACCCCCGGCTGCGCCCGGCGCTCGAGCGCATCGCGCGCTACGGCGACGGCCTCTTCCTGCTGCGCGGCTCGCAGACCGCGTCCACCGTCGAGAACATGCGCCAGCTGGTGCAGCAGCACCACGCACTCTCGAACGACCGGCCGCTGGTGGTGTTCGTGGACTACCTGCAGAAAGTGCCGGTCATCCCCGAGCCGCCGACGGAGACGGAGAAGGTCACCTACGTGGTCAACGGTCTGAAGGACGTGGCGCTCTCCGAGGAGGTGCCGCTGGTCGCGATCGTCGCCGCGGACAAGGAAGGGCTCAAGGCGTCCCGCCTGCGCAACCACCACCTGCGCGGCTCGTCGGCGATCAACTACGAGGCGGACATCATCCTGATCCTCAACGAGAAGTACCACATCGTCGCCAAGGTGAACATCGAGTTCAACCCGTATCAGGCGCAGCGCTTCCGGGACTGGATCGTGGCGTCGGTCGAGAAGAACCGCGGCGGCAAGGACAACGTGGACCTGGAGTTCGAGAAGCACTTCGAGTACTCCTGCTTCGACCCGGACGGTCGGACGGTGCAGGAGAAGCTGATCGAAGAGCGCCTCTACAACGACTGATCCGATGGCCGCGGCGCAGCAGTTCCCCGACGTCATGGCCCTGACCGCGCGGTCCACCTTCACCGGGTGCCGCATCCGGGTCCGACCCATGGGCGGCCGGCCCGTGCGCAGCGCAGTGGAGGTCCCGGGCCGGCGGGATCGCGAGACGGCGCTCGAGACCCTGCGGACGGATCGTGCCCGCCGGGCGCGCGAGTGGGCGGGGCTTGCCGGCCCACGCTCCCCCGGGGAGGCATGACTGCGCCTCGGCCCGCCCGCCCGTCGGTGGCCCCCTCAGCCCCCCTGCCCGGTCCGCGGCCCGAGCTGGTCTTCTTCGACATCGGCGACACGCTCCTGCGGGTGGATCCATCCTGGACGGGGGCCTACCTGGCCGCTGCCACGTCATGGGGACTGCACGTCGACGCGGATGCGCTGGCCACCGCGTTTGCGACCGCACTCGGCGAGGGACTGTGGGACGCACCAGGACCATTCGAGGCCACGCCGGAGGGCTCCTACCAGCGGATCAAGCAGTTCGACGTGCGCGCGATGGCCCTCCTCGGCTACCAGGACCTGCCCGACGAGTTCTACCGGCACCTGGGGCGGTTCTTCGAACAGCGGGCCGCCTGGTACGTCTTCCCCGACGTGACGCCGGTGCTGGAGGCGCTTGCCGCGGCGGGATTCCGGCGCGCCGTGATCAGCAACTGGGTGTGGGCATTGCCAGAGCTGCTGCACGACCTGGCGCTGGCCCATCACTTCGAGGCCATCGTGGCGTCGGCGCGGGTGGGCTACGTGAAGCCGCAGCGGGAGATCTTCGAGCACGCCCTCCAGCTCACCGGGGTTCCCCCGGAGCGGACCGTGCACGTGGGCGACAGCCCCGATGCGGACGTGTCGGGCGCGAGCGCGGTGGGGATCCGGCCCATCCTCCTGGATCGCGGGGGCCGCTACCGGAACGGATCGCCCGGGCGCCCGGATGTCCCGGTGGTAGCCGACCTCTACGGGCTGCTGCCCCTGCTGGGTGTCCCTGACAGTCGGTCGCGCCCGGCAGCCGGTGGGCAGCCCGCCCGTGCCTGAGGAGGCGTGGCGGCTCTTCGTGGCCATCCCCCTGCCCGGGGAGGTGCGGGATGCGCTGGCGCGGGCCATCGAGCCCGTCCGGCGCCGCGTGCGCGGCGGCCGCTGGCAGTCGCCGGAGACGTGGCACCTCACGCTCCGGTTCCTCGGCGACACGCCCACCGGCGCGATCCC
>JAKAHX010000079.1 GCA_021814735.1 Chloroflexota bacterium
GCGCGCCTGGGCCCCGTCGGCCGCGGCTACACTCGGCGCATGTCAAACCCAGTCGCCTTCGACGTTGCCGCCGTTCGCCGCCGCTTCCCCGCGCTCGAGCGCCGGGTGGGTGAGCACCCGGTCGTCTACCTGGACGGACCGGGCGGGACACAGGTGCCCGACAGTTGCCTGGACGGGATCCGCGACTACCTGACGTCGTGCAACACCAACACGCACGGCGCCTTCCCGACCAGCGAGGAGAGCGACGCGCTCCTCGCCGACGCGCATGCGGCCGCCGCCGATTTCCTGGGCGCGGCGCCGGACGAGGTGGCGTTCGGGGCCAACGCCACCACCATCACGTTCGCCATGAGCCGGGCGATCGGTCGCACGCTGGGGCCGGGCGACGAGCTGGTGGTGACGCGCCTGGACCACGACTGCAACGTGGCGCCCTGGCTGGCGGTGGCCGAGGATCGGGGGGCGAGGGTCCGCTGGGTGGACGTCCGGCTCGACGACTGCACGCTCGACCTGGACGGCCTGGACGCGGCGCTTGGGCCCCGCACCCGCCTGGTGGCCGTCGGCCTCGCCTCGAACGCGGTGGGCACCATCAATCCCGTGCGCCGCATCGCGGACGCTGCCCACGGCGCCGGGGCTCGGGTGTGGGTCGACGCCGTCCACGCGGCGCCCCACGTGCCCATCGACGTCGCCTCGCTCGGCGCCGACTACCTGGTCTGCTCGCCGTACAAGTTCTTCGGCCCGCACATGGGGCTGGTCTGGGGGCGGCGCGAACTGCTGGAGGCGCTGCCGGTCTACAAGGTCCGGCCCGCCGAGGACACGCTCCCCTCGCGGCTCGAGACCGGGACGCAGGCCCACGAGGCCCAGGCGGGCCTGCTCGGGACGTTCCGCTACCTCGAGTGGGTCGGGGTGACGCAGGGTGGCGCGGCCGGCGAACCGGGTGCCGCGGATGGCGGCCGGCGGGCGCGCCTGCGGGCGGCGATGGGCGCCATCCGCGCCTACGAGCGCTCGCTGACGCCCCGCCTGGTCGATGGCCTGGGCTCGATCCCGCGCCTACGCATGCGCGGGATCACGGATCCGGCGCGCGTGGACGAGCGATGTCCGACGGTCGCCTTCACCCTCGACGGGCACCATCCCCACGAGGTCTCGGCGGCGCTTGGCTCACTCGGCATCTGCACGTGGGACGGCGACTACTACGCCTACGAGCTGATCCGGGCGCTCGGGCTCGCCGAGTCCGGGGGGATGGTCCGGGTCGGGCTGGCGCACTACAGCACGATCGAGGAGATCGACCGGCTGGTCGAGGCGGTCGACGCCATCGCCCGGGCCTGACCGGCCGCCCCGGCGATCCCCGGCGAGCCCCCGCGATCCCCGGGCGATCTCGGGCGATCTCCGGCGAGCCGCGCTCACTCAAAGAGCGGGAGCTGCTCCCCCTGGCGTTCGATCTCCGGATCGAGCCCGAGATACGGCGCGAACCGCTCGAGATCCGCGCCCTCGCGTGCCACCAGCGTGCGCAGGTGGTTCGCCTTGATGATGTGCCAGTTCCCCTCGTCCAGGGCCGCGCGCAGGATCGGGGAACGGGCCAGCTTGAACCGCACCAGCTCCACCCGCTCGGGCAGCACCACCAGGAAGCGGACCACGGTGTCGTCCTGGGGGATCATCCGGCCGCGGCGCAGCACGGCCTCCGCCAGCATCGCGGTCCACTCGACCTCGAAGATCAGCGTGGCCCGCCCGCGCTGGTACCACATGCAGTCGACCGACTCGAGCGCCTCCACCGGGCCCCGCGACACGAGGGGCAGGTAGGCCCGCACCTCGGCGTCGGAGAGGAGATCACCGAGCGGTCGCCCCCGGTACGGGCGCTTCTGCTCCTTGGGACTGACCCAGACCCGCAGTCCCAGCCGATGGCCGTACTCCACGAGGAGCCCCACGAGGTCGGTGTGCTCGCGGTAGCGCGCCTGGAGCTCGTCCGACGTCATGAGCGAGTCGGCGGTCGACGCGCGGCTGCGGTAGCTCTCCAGGCACGCGCGCACCAGCGACTGGTCGGGAGCGTCGTACCCGCGGAACATCGTCGCCACGCGGTCATAGAACGCGGCCTCGCTCAGGCCCCCGGTCGTGGAGAGGAGGCTGAAGATCGCCCACTCCAGCCGATCCGAGAGCGGGATGGCCGCGCCGTCCACGTCGCGGCGGTCGCGAAGCCACCAGCGGCCCGGCTCCACCTCGACCAGTCGCGGATGTTTCGGCCGGGTCAGCTCGCCCTGGATCAGCTCCAGCAGCATGGTCACGTGGTCCGCGCCGCGCGACGGCACGGGCGACTCGGCCGGGGCCGACACCTCCCCCGCCGGCCGCGGGCGTGGACGCTGACCATCGAGCCCATCCGCCCCGCCCATCTGCTCCGATCCCGGACGCTCGCCCAGCAGTCCGAGGGCCACCGCCGCGCGCTCCGCTCGTGCCGCCGTTTCGCCGTACGTCCGCGTTCCCACCAGCCGACGCAGGTGCCCGGCACGGTCGAGCCCGACCAGGATCTCGCCGAGCAGCCGCTCGAAGCGCGCCGGCTCGCCCCGCGCCTGGAGGATCGCCACCGCGGTCTCCGTCACGTCACGCTCGACGGCGGCCAGCTGGAAGCCGGCCGGTTCGGGGCGGCTGCCATCGCCCCGGATGGAGCCCGGCGTCGTCGGCCGGACGCTCCCCCCGGTGCCGAGCGTGCCGTCCGAACCGGCGGCCGCGCCCTCGTGCTGGCCCGCACCGGTGGCGAGCCCGAACTCGAGCGTGCCACCGACCTGCTCGTCGGCCTCGGCAAGCAGGGCGCTGGTGAGCCGGTAGCCCGCCCCCACCCCGCCCAGCGCGCCCGCGACCAGCGCCTCGGGGCCGCCCGGCTCGAGCATCACCACGGCCCGCGCGTCGGGCGCGAGGATCGGCCGAACCGCGCCCAGTCCCCGCTCCAGCGCGGTGGCCTCCCAGCCCCATCCCGGCTTCGCCGCAGGGCCCACCAGGCCATCGAGCGGCAGCGACGCGGCGGCATCGGGACCCAGCACCAGGGAGGTCGCGTGGTAGGCGAACGAGAGCGACTCGGTGGACCAGCGCAGCGGGGGCTGGGTCAGCACCAGCCGGACCCTCGGGTCGGGGCGTGGCGGGCGTGCCCGGATCCCGCCACCCTCCGGGACCGGGGGGAGCCCGCGCCGCAGCACCACGTTGGCGGTCGCATCGGCGAGGTCCAGCAGGTCATCGCCCATCCGCGCCTGCACCTGCCCGCCGGGCAGGGCCTGGACCCGCTGCACGAAGCCACGTACCAGGCGGCAGCCTTCCTCGAAGAGCAGCCACGGATTGCGCTCGCGCCACTGGTGGCCACCGGGGAGGCGGACGCGGCCGTTCGAGATCCGCAGCGCGGCCACGCGCCCCGGGTAGCTGTTGAGCTTGCTGGCCGGCAGGATCGCGTGGAGGAACGCGAGCCGCAGGGCCGCCTCGACCGGCGCGGCCCGCAGGTCTTCGTCGAGCCGCTCGATGATCGCGCGGAAGGCGGCAAGCGTCCGGGGCGTGTACAGCGAGAGGAGCTGCGCCGGGAGGTCGTCCGCCCCGGCGACGGCCGCGTACCGGGCAAGGAGCACCTCCGCGTCGTCGCTGCCCGAGGCGGCATTCCGCGCCCGGTCGGCGTCCGCGGCATCGGCGGCAGCCGTGCGCTGCTCGCCCCCGCCGACCTGGTCCCGGCACGTCGTGCACCGGTAGCTCTTGCGGAACGGCGCGTCCGCGTCGCCGTCCCAGACGAACTCGTCCACGATCACGGCGCGTCCGCAGGTCGGGCAGCGCGACGCGTACTGCTCGGCGATCGACTGGCGGACGCTCCCATCGCCCCGCGGGTGCGCGGCCAGCGCCTGCACCGCGGCATCGAAGTGGCGGATGTCGGGCGGCCGCAGCACGATCTCGGCGAGCAGCCGGGTGAGCGGCGCCGATTCGAACGTGTAGCTCCGCCGCAGGCGCCCGATGGCCGTGCGCGCCACCCATCCTCCGCGCCCGAACAGGTCGACCACCACGTCCCCGGGCCGGGAGCGCGCCTCGATCTCCGCGGCGACCACGTTCAGCGGTGGCGGAGGCGCCAGGCGCTCGAACGTGGGCAGCACGGGACCGAGCTCGGGTCGGATGAGCGACGAGAGCGTCTCAGGCATCGCGCCGAAGTCTAGCGGGCGCCGCCAGCCTGCCGTGGCCGGCAGAGACGGTGCCGGGATCGCGCCCGCGCCACCGTGGCTGCCGGCGTCGCAGAAAGGAGTGGGAGACTGGCCTCGCCGTGGAGGAGGCCGGGGCTCGCGCCCTCGACGAGGCTAGGCCTCGTCCTCGAGCTCGTCCGGTTCCTCGACGAAGGCCTCCTCGTCCGTCACCTGCGAGGGCACCACGCGGTCGATGTCCTCCAGCGACTCGTCCTCCTCGTCGTACTCGAGGTCCTCCTCGAGGTCGAGTTCCTCGCGGATCAGGGTGCCCTTCGTGTACGGTCGCAGGTCCGACGCCTTGGCGGCGGTGGGGAACGAGACCTTGCCGTAGTTGCGCGGGTCCTGGTACGTCTCGCGGATGATGATCCGGACGTCCCGGTCACCGAGGCTGGTGACGCCGGCGGTGTACTGGTTGCCCTCGGCCATCAGCTTGATCAGGCGCGCGGCGACCTTGGGGTCCACGGTGCCGATGTGGTGCCCGTTGGAACGGGCGAGGAGGCGGTTGCCGTCGGGCACGAGCTCGACCAGGTCACCAGGGTTCACCTGTGCCAGCTGGCGCGGGTGGGCGAGCTCGTAGAGCCCCGCGAAGCCCGTCTTACCGGTCTCCTCGACGAAGATGCTGACGGGTGCCTTGTCCCCCACCTGGGCGGGCGTGGTCCGGTCGCCCGCCTCGACGAGCAGGACGCGCAGGCGATCGATGTTGCGCTCGGCGATCCGGTTGGTCGGATCCAGGGCGAGCGCCGCCTGGTAGTGCTCGCGCGCCTCGCCGAGCTCACCCAGCTCCCACAGTGCCTTCGCCAGGCGGTTCTCCGCGGCGGAATCGGGACCCAGCTCCAGGATCCGACGGTTGATCTCTGCCGCACCGGCCCAGTCGGCGGCGGTGGCGGCGGCGATGGCCTGTTCGACGAGCTGTCTCTTCAGTCGGACGGTGGACGCGCCTGCGCTGGCCGCAGCCGCGAGTTCAGGGAAGCTCATGGACTCCTTCGATCAGGCTCTGGGCCCCGGCGCGCCGCGCAACGCGCATGAGGACACGGCGGACGTGGGGCGGACGTTATGTACCATCCCGGGCGCAGTGCTGTCAAACCATCCACATCGGCTCTTGCCGTGGCGTGTCCGGACGCTACGATCGGGTCGACGGGAGGCGCCATCGTGGAAGCCATCGACGAACCCGTGAGCATCGCACACGTGAACGTGGAGCTGTCGCTCGACGAGCTCAGGCTGGTCCGGGCCGGGCTGCGGATGCTGCTCGACGCCGAGGACGATCCCGAGATCATCGCCGAGCTCAAGGTGCTGCTGGCACGCCTGGCCCGGGCCGAGCGCTGACGCCTCGCCCGTGCCGGCGCCCGGAGCGGGATCGAGGGTCGCGGGCAGCGGCGCCCCACGGCGCCCGGCTGCCCGCGGGCAACCGCGCCCGGCGGTCAGTGGCGCCCTGAGGGCCGACCGCGCCCCGCGGCCACGGGCGGCCCGTCGGCCTCTACCCTGCGAGCAGGGGCGCGGTATGGGCCACGCGCACGCCTGCGGACGACGGCGCTCTCCGGCAAGGACCCGCGGATCAGCGCAGGAGCAGGTTCCAGGCGACCGCCAGCGCTGCGGCCAGCGAAAGGATCCCGTACTCCCAGAGCCACGAGAACGAGCGACGTTCGGCGCCGGGCGCCGCCCGGTAGGCGGCCCACAGGGCGAAGACGGCGGCGAGGACCGCGGGCCCGACGAGTCGAGGGAGCGCCAGCGCGCGGAGCACCGCCGCGGACACCCCCACGACGACCGCGAAGGTCCCGGCGGCAAACGCCGCGTCCCCCACGCGCACCATCCGCAGGGCCACCAGCCGGTAGCCCAGGAGGAACGCGACCAGCGCGTCGGCCACCACCAGCAGCACAAGCAGTCGCTCGTCGAGCGGCGGTGACGAGCCGAGGCCGGCCGGCTCGGCCAGCCCACCGGGGACGGCGCCCGCCACCCCGCTGAAGCCGGCGAACGCCACCAGGATCGCGAGCTGCTGCAGCGTGTTGCGGCCCCGCTCGAGCTCCTCGCCGACCGGCGCGAGCAGCCGTCGCTCCAGCGCGACGCTCGCCCAGACCAGCGCCCCGCCGACGGCGAGGGCGGGGATCGCCAGGAGGCTCACGCCCGCGAGGTGCGCGAGACCGAGCGTCCCGATCGCCGCGACCGCGGGCGGCATCAGCTGCTCGATGGGCACGCCGCGCGGCTCGTGCTCCGCGAGGATCGCGAAGGCGCCGAACGCGGCGAGTGCGCCCAGGGCGATCCCGGCCAGCCACAGCACGGGGCCGTCGAGCAGCATCCCGACCGCGGCCGCCCCCGTGGTCAGGAGGACGAGCTCGACGGTCCGGCCCCGGTCACTTCGCATCGCCCCCGATGGTACCCGCCACCCGGGCCGGCTTGTGCGCAACCCAGTCGAGCAGCGCCTCCAGCGGCCACGTGTTGACCACGCTCCGCGCCTCGACCCAGCCCCGCCGCGCCGTCATCACGCCCCAGCGGATCGCGTCGAGCTCCTCCACGCGGTGGGCGTCGGAGTCGATCGCGAGCAGGCAGCCGTGCTCGACCGCCCGTCGCGCGCGCTCGTCGGAGAGATCCAGCCGGTGGTCCGATCCGTCGATCTCGAGGATCGTGCCGGTGCGTGCGGCCTCCTCGTAGACCCGGTCCCAGTCCAGGTCCAGGTCCTCGCGCCCACCCACGATGCGGCCCGCTGGATGCGCCAGGATGTCGACGTGCGGGTTGCGCAGCGCGGCCACCACGCGGGCCATCAGCTGCTCGCGCGGCTGCCGAGATCGGAA
>JAKAHX010000080.1 GCA_021814735.1 Chloroflexota bacterium
GGTCGCTGCGTGAGCCGACCGAGTTCGACGCGTTCAACGAGGAGTGGTCGCGCTGGTTCCCCGCCGATGCGCCGCTGGGCCAGGGGACGCTGATGCCACCGCTCCAGCGCCGGGCGGGGTTCCTGGTCTCGATCGGGGTGATCGCGCAGGCCTAGCGCCACGCGCGGATCCGGTCCGCCGAGCGCGGCGCCTCGTCGGGTTCGTGGAGCGCGCCCCTCCGAGGAGAGCGCCCTTCGCTGCGCCGGCCCCTTCCCCGGGGGTCGGCCGCCTGGTCCGCCGCCTCGCGGGCCCCGGCCGAGCCACACGCGGTCGTTGCGCCGTGAACGAGCCGTTTCCCGGACCTGCGCTATGCTCGGCCCCGAGATTGCCGAGGTGCCCCACGTTCCCGTGACGTCATCCATCGCTCCGTGTGCCGAGGACGCCGCTGCTCCAGCGGACGTGCCCGCTCCGCCTGCCGTCCCCTCGTCGGCCGGTTCGACGCCCGCGGGCGCTGGGTCGGCTGCCGCCGGGCTCGCCGCCGCTGCGTTCGAGCGTCGCCGGCTGGTCGCCCGGCGGGTCCCGTTCGCCACCATCCCGCGCCGGGCCTGGGAGCGGCTCCTCGACGTGACCGCGTGCGCCACGCCGTTCAGCCGCTGGCAGTTCCACCGCGCCTGGTGGGACGGCTACGGCGAGGGCGCGCACGAGGACTACATGGTCTGCCTGGATGCCGCTGTCGACGCGAGCGCCGCCCTCGACGCCGATGCGATCGTGGCCATCGCCCCGCTCATGCACCGCCACGAGGTGGAACCCGACGACGCGGTCCTGCGCACCGCGATCCGCCACGCGCCCACCACCGCCCAGCGGACGCTGCCGGACCGGGCCAAGGCCATCTTCTTCGCCGCCAGCTACCACGCCGACTACGCGACGCTGCTGTGTGATCCCGCGGACCTGCCGGACGCGGCGGCGGCCGTGGTTGCCGCGCTGGCCGCCGGGCCCGACCTCGCGCATGGTTCGGACGACTGGGACGTGGTGGACCTGCGACGGCTGCGCGCCGACGATCCTGCCCTGCCCGCGCTCGAGGCGGCCTTCTGTGTCGCCGCGGCCCACCACGGCTGGGAGGTCACCCGCGAGCTCGAGGACGTCTGCCCCGTGCTCGAGGTGGACCACTGGGACTGGGAGACCTACCTGCAGACGCTCACCACCAAGGACCGCCACGAGCTGCGGCGCAAGATGCGACGTGCCGAGGCGGCCGGGCCCGTCGAGTTCGAGGAGGTCCCGGACCCCGCGGACGCGGTCGACGAGTTCGTGGCCATGCACCAGGCGCGCTGGGGCGACGACGGGCTCTTCCCCGACACCGAGGGCGGGGCGCGGAGCCGCCGCTTCTTCCGGCGACTGGCCGAGCTCGAGGGGCCCGACGGCATGCTGCGGATCGGCCGGTTGCGGGTGGGCGGGCGGCCCGTCTTCATGTGCGTGGGGTTCCACGACCAGGGCGCCGTCTACTACTACAACGCGGGCAGCGACCCCGAGGCGCGGGCGCTCTCGCCGGGGGTGATCGGCGTCGCCTGGTACCTGCGCCACGGCCTGGCCGAGGGCACCCGGGTCTTCGACTTCCTGCGCGGCAACGAGGGCTACAAGTACACGTGGGGTGCCGTGGACCGACCGATCCACCGGCTCATCGTGACGCCACGCGCCGCATGAGCCCGACACCCGGGATCGCGCTCCTGGCCGCCACCCAGCCCCCGGTCGCAATCCATCCCCCAGGGGCGAGGCGAACACCCTCACGATGACCGTTCCCGTGGCCGGCGACCCCTGCCTGGATACGCCCGAGCGCCCACCGCTGCCGGGAGGCCGACCCGTCCGCGTGGTCGAGCTGCTCGCCACCGGCACCAACGGCGGCGCCCAGGAGCACGTCTACACGCTCCTGACGCGCCTCGACCGGAAGCGGTACGAGCCCCTCGTCCTCTCGCTCAGCGACGGCTCCACCGTGCACCGCCTCCGCGCGGCAGGGTTCAGGGTGGCGGTCCTTGACGAGCCCGACGACGCTCGCGCGGTCCACCTGGTGGCCGACGAGCTGGCGGCCTTCGATGCCGACGTGGTGCACAACCACATGTACCGCGCCGAGGTGATCGGGACGAGGGCAGCCCTGGCGCTCGCCGAGGCCGGGTTGCCGCGGCCCTACGTGGTGGGCACCGTGCACTCGAGCCGGGTGCGCAGCCTGGAGGACCGCGAGACCCTGCGGCACCTGACCTCGCAGATGGATCGCCTGATCGCGGTGAGCCGCGCGATCCTGGCCAAGCTCGAACACGAGCACCGCACCAGCGCGCCCGCCACCCTGATCTACAACGGCGTGGATCTCGAGCGGTATGCGCACCAGGAACCCTGTTGCACGCTCCCCGACGAGTACGGGTTTGCGCCCGGCACGCCCATCGTGGGGACGGTCGCGCGGCTCGAACCCGAGAAGGGGCACCCGACCCTGCTCGAGGCGTGGCGGCTCGTGGTCGAGCGGGTGCCGGAGGCGCGCCTGCTGATCGTGGGCGAGGGGAGCCGGCGGGCCGATCTCGAGGCGCAGGCCCGCGCCCTCGGGTTGCTCGGTGAGGACTGCACGGACCGGGCCTGCGTCGGCACGCGGCGTGCGCGGCCCGGAGCGAAGGTGGTCTTCACCGGGCGCCGAGAGGACGTCCCCGCGGTGGTGGCCGCGCTCGACGTGGCGGTGCTCCCCTCCTACCGCGAGGCCCAGGGCATCACGATCCTCGAGGCGATGGCGCTGGGCCGGCCCGTGGTGGCCTCGAACGTGGGTGGCATCCCCGAGATGGTGGAAGACGGCCGCACAGGACTCCTCGTCCCGCCGCACGACCCGGTGGCCCTGGCCGACGCGATCGTGCGCCTGCTCACCGACCACCCCTTCGCGGACATCCTGGCGCGGGCCGGCCACGACCTGGTCCACGAGCGCTTCTGCGTGGAGCGCATGGTGGCCGGCATCGAGACGATCTACGACGAGGCCGCGCAGGTCATGGTGGCGCGCCGGGCGGCGGCCCTGCGGGAGGCGTCGTAGGGGCGCGATGCTCGCGTCGGCGCATCGGCCACGCAGCATCAGCCTCGACCAGGCGCCGTGAACGGCCATCGACCCGCAGGCGACACTTCGGGTACGCTCCGCGAACACGCAGCGGTGAGGGGCGGGCGGTGATCTGTTCGAACTGCGGCACGGAGAACCCGGCCGGTGCCAAGTTCTGCACCGAGTGCGCCTCCCGGCTCGCCCAGGTCTGCCCGTCCTGCGGCACCGCCAACCCGCCGACCGCGAAGTTCTGTGGGGAGTGCGCCACGCCGCTCGCGGGTGCGAGCGCTGCGCCGAGGCCAGCTGCCGCTCCGTCCGGCCTGGCCCCCGGGGCGGGTCGGATCGCCGGGCCGCCGGCCCCTGGCGCGCTCGTCGGTACACCTGCGTCGGCAACGGTCGCTGCCCCCGCCACGGCGCCGGTCGCCGAGCGGCGCCTCGTCTCGGTCCTCTTCGCGGACCTGGTCGGGTTCACCGGCCTCGCGGAGGGCATGGATGCCGAGGAGACGCGTGAGCTGCTCTCCCGCTACTTCGAGCTCGCCAGGGACGTGGTGGAGCGTCACGGCGGCACGGTCGAGAAGTTCATCGGCGACGCCGTGATGGCGGTCTGGGGCGCGCCGAGCGCCCGGGAAGACGACGCCGAGCGGGCCGTCCGCGCCGCGCTCGCCCTGGTCGACGCGGTCCGTGCCCTCGGACCCACGGTCCAGGCACGGGCCGGCGTGCTCACCGGCGAGGCCGCCGTGACCCTCGGGGCGGTCGGCCAGGGGATGGTCGCCGGCGATCTGGTCAACACCGCCTCCCGGTTGCAGTCCGCGGCGGCGCCCGGGTCCGTTCTCGTCGGCGAATCGACGCAGCGCGCCGCGTCCCGGGCGATCGTGTTCGACGCCGTCGGCGAGCAGTCGCTCAAGGGCAAGACCGTGCCCGTTCCCGCCTGGCGGGCGGTGCGTGTCGTCGCGGAGCGCGGCGGGCGCAACCGGAGCGAGACCCTGGAGGCGCCGTTCGTCGGCCGCGCGGACGAGCTGCGGCTCCTCAAGGAGCTCTACCACGCCACCAGCCGGGAGAAGCGGGCTCGCCTGATCTCGATCATCGGGCCCGCCGGGATCGGCAAGAGCCGGCTGGCCTGGGAGTTCGTCAAGTACATCGACGGGCTGGTGGAGCGGGTCTGGTGGCACGACGGCAGGAGCCCCGCCTACGGGGAGGGGATCACCTTCTGGGCCCTCGGCGAGATGGTGCGCGAGCGGGCCGGCCTGCGCGAGGACGCCGACGAGCGGACCACCCGGGCCAAGATCGCCGAGATGGTCGCGGCCCACGTGCCCGACCCCGACGAGCAGCGGTGGATCGAGCCGGCGCTGCTGGCCCTGCTGGGCGTGGAGGCCGGCGTCGCGCCCGAGCAGCTCTTCGGGGCGTGGCGGACGTTCTTCGAGCGCCTGGCGGCGATCGCGCCGGTGGTGCTGGTCTTCGAGGACTTCCACTTTGCCGATGCCGGGCTCCTCGACTTCGTGGATCACCTGCTCGAGTGGTCGAAGGGGGTCCCGATCTACGTCCTCACCCTCGCCCGCCCGGAGCTGCTGGAGCGGCGGCCCACCTGGGGCGCCGCCAAGCGCAACTTCACCAGCCAGTACCTCGAGCCGCTGCCGGAGCCCGCGATGCGCGAGCTGCTCGCGGGTCTCGTCCCCGGGCTCCCGGAGTCGGCCGTGCGCGCGATCATCGCCCGGGCCGATGGGGTCCCGCTCTACGCGGTCGAGACGGTGCGGATGCTGGTAGCCAACGGCAGCCTCGAGCTGGCCAACGGCGCCTACCGGCCGGTCGGCGACCTGGCCACTCTCGCGGTGCCGGAAACGCTCACCGCGCTCATCGCCTCCCGGCTGGACGCGCTGCCGGCCGACGACCGGGCCCTCGTGTCGGACGCGGCGGTGCTGGGGCAGAGCTTCTCGACCGCAGCGCTCGCCGCCGTCTCGGGCGTCCCGGTGGCCGACCTGGAACCGCGCCTGCGCGGGCTCGTGCGGCGCGAGCTCCTCGTCCACGAGGCAGACCCCCGCTCGCCCGAACAGGGTCAGTACGCCTTCGTGCAGGCGCTGATCCGCGAGGTTGCCTACCACACGCTCGCCCGCGCCGATCGCAAGGCACGACACCTCGCGGCCGCCCGGTTCTTCGAGAGCGTAGGCGCGGACGAGCTGGCCGGCGCGCTCGCGGGTCACTACCTGGCGGCGCACGCCAGCGCCGCCGAGGGCCCCGAGGCGGACGCCCTGGCTGCCCAGGCGCGGGTGGCGCTGCGGGGTGCCGCGGAGCGCGCGGCGGCACTTGGTTCGCACGAGCAGGCGCTGATGTTCCTGGAACAGGCGCTCACCGTCACGCCGGACCGATCGGAGGCGGCCGAGCTGCTCGAGCGGGCCGGCGAGGCGGCGTCGGCGACGGGGCGGCACGAGACGGCCGAGCGGCACCTGCGGGCGGCACTCGACGCGCAGCGGGCCATCGGCGACCGGCGCGCCGTGGCCCGCGCCACGGCGGCCCTGGGGCGTGCCCTGCTGTCCGCCTACCGGACGGCCGATGCGCTGCGCGTCCTGGAGCCAGCTGCGGCCGAGTTCGCCGACCTGCCCGACGAGCCCGCGGTCATGGCGCTCGGTGGCCAACTCGCCCGCGCCTGCATGTTCGCGGACGACCACCGCCGCGCGATCGACGTGTCCGACCGCGTCCTCGAGGCGGCCGAGCGCGCGGACCTGGCGGCGATCGTGGCAGACACCCTGGTCACCAAGGGGACCGCCCTGGCCTTCGACGGCCGGGCCACCGAGGGACTGGCCGTCCTGCTGGGCGGCCAGTCGCTGGCCGAGACGCGCGGGCTCGGGGCGACCCAGTTGCGCGGCCAGATCAACCGGACCAGCATCGAGGCCGGCCGGGACCCGCGAGCGGCACTCGCGACCGCACGGGACGGGCTGACACTCGCGCGGCGGCTTGGAGAACGCGACAAGACGGTGGTGCTGCTCGGCAACGGTGTGGAGGATGCGCTCCGGACGGGCGACTGGGACTGGGCGCTCGCCGAACTCGACGCCGAGCTGGCGGCCGACCACGAAGTCACCGACCGGGTGATCCTGCTGCAGACCGCGGTGTACGTCCGCGCTGCGCGGGGCGAGGCCGTCGATGATCTCCTCGAGGAGCTGGCCAACCTGGTGGGCACATCCGAGGAGCCGCCCGTGCGCATGACACTCGAGCTCGCCCGAGGAATCGCCGCGTTCGCCGATGGCCGCGACGCTGACGGCCGGCAGGCGTGGCACCGCGTGGCCGAGTTGGGCAGCGAGCACCAGTCGGACGCACTCTCCCGCGCGGCGCGGGCCGCGCTGTGGATGGGCGACGCGTCGGGCGCGGTCGCGGACCTGGCGGCGCTCGACGCCTCGGGGCTCCACGGCCCGGCGATCGAGGCGGACCGTGCGGTGCTGCGCGCGGGCCTGGCGGCCCTGGACGGTCGGATGGCAGAGGCGCTGGCCGGGTACCGGGATGCCCTGCGGCGCTGGCGCGAGCTGGGGCTGCCCTGGGACGAGGCGCTGGCCGGGATCGACATGGCCATGCTGCTCGATCCCGCCGACCCCGACGTCGCAGCGGCCATCACGTCGTCGCGCGCCATCCTGGAGCGGCTCGGCGCGCGTCCCTTCCTCGCGCGCCTCGAGCGGGTCCTCGACGATCGTGATCGGCCTGGCAGCGTCAGGCCGGGACGTGCCGGCATCGGCGGATCGGCCGATGGTTCAGAGGCGCCGGCCAAGGGCGCGTCGCCCGCCTGATCTCGATCGGGCCACGCGTCGGCCCCGCCCGTGCCTCCTGGCCGGGCGTCTGCCCCTGGCCGTTCCTCCGATCCCGGGCATGCCTCCGGGCCCGGCCGTCCGGGCCCGTGCCCGCAGGCCGCGCCTCCAGGGCTACACGCCC
>JAKAHX010000081.1:0-411 GCA_021814735.1 Chloroflexota bacterium
GCCACCGCGGTACGGTGACCCGTGCTCCGCGTGCCGGTGTCTCCACGGTCGGCCATACCGTCCCGCTCCTGCCTCCCGCCGACCACGATCCGATCGTCAGGGCCGCGGCGGACGATCGTCCCGTCCATGCTGTCCCGTCCGGGCGTCGTGAGGTCCGGCGGTTCCCTCCGGCCACCCCGCGGTGGACGATCGTCCCGTCCCCGCGGTCTCATCCGGGCGTCGTGCCGTCCGGGCGGCCCCGCGGGCGGGCCCGTGACGGAAGCCTCTGGTCATCTGGCGGTGGATGGTCCACTATTCCGCCAGGCAGTCGTGCGTCGTGGGAGGGCAGGTGCCGTGTCGCTGGTCCCCGGAAGGGCCGTCGGTGCAGTTCGGCGCACCTGGCACCGGGAGCGCCGGGAGATCGGGCAGGTG
>JAKAHX010000081.1:421-6929 GCA_021814735.1 Chloroflexota bacterium
CCCGGATCCTGCGCGTGGCCGATGGTGCCGGCGACGTGCTGGTGGCCCTGGGTGGAGGGCGCGCACGGGGCCTGCTCGACGCCTTGGACCAGCACGTGGTGCCCTACCTCGACTGGGAGGAGGCCATCGTCCACCCGGTGATCGACCGACTCTCCGGCACCTCCCGGGGGAGTCGCCTCCTGGGCGCGCAGCTCGAGCAGGTACGCGGCCTGATCGGCCGCGTCGAGGCCGACTGGCTCGCCGCGCGCCGCCATCCCACGCGGGGGGAGGTCGCCGCCCTGCGGGCAAGCATGCGCGAACTCGGCCTCGTGCTGCGCGCCTACCTCGACCAAGAGGAACGGGTCCTCGTGCCGGTCCTCGTCCGGGCTGGCGCCTGATCCGCGGCCTCATCCGTTTCTCGAGCCCCGCCGGTACGGCCGCCCACCGGGCCTGCCGTGCGGCACGTATAGTGCGGGAGGTCCGTACCCGCACCGCGCAGGCCGCATCCGGTCCGCGGTGGCAGCGGGCGACTCCATCGCGAGGATGCATGCCGGCAACCGACGCCAACGTGCGCGCCTTCACCGCGCGTCTCGATGAGCGGCCCTGCTGCGCGGCACTGGTCGCCCACGAACGACTCGACGCGGCCCTGGCGAGCCCCGTGGGGATCATCTTCGTGCTGCGTGCCGACGGCCTCGCGCTGCGCCCACTGATCGCGCGCATCCATGCCGCCGACAAGCTCGTCGCCGTCCACCTGGACCTCATCGACGGCATCCGTGCCGATCGGGCTGGCGTGCGCTGGCTCTCCGGTGCCGGCGCCGACGCGGTGATCAGCTCGCACGGGCAGTTGATGCCGGCCATCCGCCGGGAGGGGATGGTCGCGATCCATCGTCTCCTGCTGGTCCGTCGCGGGCTGCTGGAGGCCGCGCTCGCGGCCACGGCCAAGTCCGGCGCGGACATCGTGGAGGTGCTCCCCGGCGTCATCCTCCCCGAGGTGCGGGCCCTCATGCCGTCGCTGCGGGTGCCGCTGCTGGCCGGGGGCTTCATCCGGACCGAGGCACAGGCGCGCGCCGTCCTGGCGGCCGGCGCGATCGGCGTGACGACCAGCGCGGAGAACCTCTGGAGCGCCGCGCTCCGATGAGGACACCATGCGGCGCCTGATGCCGGTCTTCGTGGCGAGTGACGGCCGTGATCCGGTGGCGCCCCCGCCCGGCCTCGAGGCCGGGATCCTGCTGCGTGACCTGGACCTGCTCACCCTGGTGCGCCGCGCCGGCAGCATTCAGGCGCCCATCGCGCTCGACCTCGACAGCGTCGAGGGGCTCAACCCGGATCCCACCGCGGCGCGGTTCGTGATCGAGGAGCTCGGCGTGGACCTGGTCGTCACGCGGCGGCCGACGGTCGCGCTGCGAGCCGTCGAGCTCGGCAGGAGCGCGCTGCTCCACGTGCTCGCGTTCGACTCCACGGGGCTCGCACGCTCACTGGAGGGCCATCCGGGGACCCCGGGGGTCGGCACGATCGTCTCGCCGGGTCCCGTGCTCGACCACCTGCTGGCGCCCGACCTGCAGCGGCTGCCCCGGCCGCTGGTCGCCTACGGGTTCATCGACACGCCCGAGCGAGCCGCGGGTCTCCTTCGATACGCGGACGCAGTGGTGGTGCCACCCGCGTGCGCGCTCCTGATGGCCCGCGGGACGCTGCCGGCCGACGCCGGCGCGGTGGTCGGACGGGGTTGAGGTACAGGAAGCCCTTGACAACCGACCGGTGGAGAGGCTGAATACCGGCAGCCCCACTCCGGGACCATGATTCGGACAGGTCCCGCCCCGGCGTTGTTCCGGGGCGGGTTTTGTTTCCGCCGAGTCAGGGTCGCCCAACCGGAGGAGCCTCGCACGATGGTCCTGCGGATCTCCACATCGGATGCCGCGATGCGCTCGCCCAGCGAGCCGGATGCATCGCCCGAGTCGCGGCCGGTGCTCGAGGTGACGGATGCAAGCACGGCGGCCGTCGATGAGGCCGCGGGCGCGGCCGTCGATGAGCCGGCGGGCGCCCCGGAGCACGAGCCCGTGCCCGGTGCATCCAGGACGCTCCGTTCGATCCTGGTGGCGGCCGCTGCCCACGAGCTGCGCTCCACGCTGTCGCTGGTAAGCGGCTACAGCCAGAGCCTGCAGTACCTGGGGCTCGACGCGGCCACGCGGCGGCAGTACCTGGAGCGGATCATCTCCGCCGCCACGACGCTCACCGAGTGTGCCGACGAGCTCGTGGATCTCGCGGACGACGAGCGCCCGCCGCTGCAGCGGGAGCCGATGGCCGTCGCGTGGCTGGTGGAGCGGGCCAACCGTGAGCTGGCGAGCGACGGCGCCGGAGCCCTGGAGTGTTCGGTCGAGCCGGGTCTGCCGCTGGTGGAGGTGGATCCCACGTGGATCCTTCACGTCCTGCGGAACCTGATCGCCAACGCGCGCCGCCATGGTTCGGCGGGCACCGTGCGAATCCGTGCCCGTGCGGCCGGGGACGCCGTCGTGGTGAGCGTGGTCGACAGCGGGCCGGGGATCGATCCGGCAGACCGACCCCACGTGTTCGAGCCCTTCTACCGCGGCGTGCAGGCCCGGACCTCGGGAACGCCGGGCTCGGGGATCGGGCTGTACGTGTGCCGGCGCCTGGTCGAGGCCCAGGGAGGCGAGATCTGGCTGGATGACACGGAGACGGGAACCTCGATCTCGTTCAGCCTGCCGCTCTGGCGCGCCTCTGCGGCGCGGGCCTCCGCGCTGCACGCCTCGCCTGCCGGCACCTAGGGCCATCCCGGGCCCGGCGCCCGGCCGGCGCGCCCCCACGCCGCCGGGGGCCATGGCGCCGCGCCCGGAGGGGCGCACCAGGCCAGGACGGGCCGCGCAACGCGGTCATCGGCGAACCTTGCCATAATGCCCCGGCGGTGCCGCTGCCCGCCTCCCGCCACGCCGCGCGGCATGCAGACGACGGAGGTGCTTCGATCGTGACGCCCGGCGACACGTCCGGTATCGAGCCTGGTGCTGCCCCCGACGCCATCACCTCGGCCGCCGCGGCGACCGCCGCACCGGACGCCACGGCCCAGGGTCTCGGCCAGCGCAACGAGCGGCTCCTCATGATCGGGGTGGTTGGCTACAGCGCCCTGGTCGTGCTCCTCATGTTCCTGCGCGGGATCGAGATCACGCCAGACGTGATGGCCGTCGCCTTCGGCCTCGGGGCCGTCCTGCTGGGACGCGGCCGCCTCTTCCTGCGCGACTGGCTGCCCTTCGTGGTGCTCTTCCTGGCCTACGAGCTCATGCGCGGGCTGGCGGACAACGTGGGGCTCCCCGTCCACATCACGGACATGGTGACGGCCGAGCGCCTGGTCGCATTCGGCGCCATCCCGTCGCAGATCCTGCAGGACGCGTTCCACCCCGCCACCGGCGTGGACATCGTCGCGGAGCTGGCGACGGTGGTCTACATGCTCCACTTCGCCCTGCCGCTGGTGACGGGGTTCATCCTCTGGGTCTGGCGGCGGGCCCACTACTACGACTTCGTCGCGGCGCTGATCTTCCTCAGCCTGTGGGGCTTCGTGACGTTCGTCCTGATCCCGACGGCGCCACCCTGGTATGCGGCGCAGGTCGGCGCGCTCAACGGCCCCAACGGCCACGCGGTGATCTCGTACCTCAAGCCGGGCGCCTTCGACACGCTGGCCAACTACTTCGGGTTCAAGGCGGACTACATCTACACGTACACGTTCTACGACGTGAACCCCAACGGATTCGCCGCCTGGCCCTCGCTGCACGTGGGCTATCCGTTCCTCTCGTTCCTGGTGCTGCGGCGGGCGTTCGGCAAGATCGGCTGGATCGGGTTTGCCTACACCCTGCTGGTCGCGTTCTCGGTGATGTACACCGGCGACCACTGGCTCATCGACTGCATCGGCGGCGTGGCGTACGCCTACGTCTCGTACTACGTGATCGTCCACGCGACGGCGGTCCAGCGGCGGCTGGCGCGCCTGCGCGACGACACGCTGTCGACCGCTGCACCCGGCAGCCTGCGCCAGTGGGTCACGACGTTCCCGTCCACGGTGTCGTGGTCGCGCCTGGTGCTCGGTGGCGTGATCGCCGTGGTGGGCGTCGGCGGTGTGCAGGCGATGGAGCGGGCCCGCGACACCGCGACCTGGCTCTACCTGGTCCCGTGGGGCGTGGTGGTCGTCGGTCTCTGGCTGGTCGCGGTCTCGGTGCTGCGACGTGGGAGCGCGGTCCGATGACGCAGGAGGCGCCGATGACGCAGGAGGCGCGGTATGCGTCGGCCCGCGCGCGCGCCGCGGTCGAGCGCGCGAGGCAGGGGCTGCCGGAACTCGCCGAGGCCAGCCTCGGCGTGATCGGTGGCTCCGGTCTCTACGAGATCGATGGGCTGCGCGACGTGGTCGAGGTGCGCCCGGAGACGCCCTACGGCGCTCCGTCCGATGCGCTGGTGGTGGGCACCCTCGGCACGACCCGGGTGGCCTTCCTGCCGCGACACGGTCGAGGGCACCGGCTCACCCCGTCGGAGGTGCCGTTCCGGGCCAACATCTACGCGCTCAAGCTGCTGGGGGTCGGATCCGTGGTGGCCGTGTCCGCGTGCGGGTCGATGCGGGAGGAGATCCGCCCCCGGGACGTGGTGGTGCCGGACCAGTTCATCGACCGGACCAAGGACCGTCCCGCCACCCTCTACGGCCGCGGCGTGGTGGTCCACGTCGGGTTCGCCGACCCGTTCTGCCCGGTCCTCTCGGCGCGACTTGCCGACGAGGCGGAGGCGGTTTTCTCGGCCGCTGACGTCGCGGTGGCCGGCTCGCCGGCGGCCCGCCGGGTGCACCGGGGCGGCACCTACCTGGCCATGGAGGGGCCGCAGTTCTCCACGCGTGCCGAGTCGAACCTGTACCGGACCTGGGGCGTGAGCGTCATCGGGATGACCGGACTCCCGGAGGCAAAGCTGGCGCGCGAGGCCGAACTCTGCTACGGCATGCTCGCGTACGCCACCGACTACGACTGCTGGCACGAGGGCGAGGAGGCCGTGAGCGTCGCGCAGGTCGTGGCGAACCTGGGGGCCAACGTCGCGTCCGCGCGCGGGATCATCGGGCGCGTGGCGGAGACCGGGGCGCCCGGCCGCGACCGGTGCGCCTGCGCCGCCGCGCTCGTCGGCGCCATCCAGACCGACCGTGCCTCGGTGGATCGCGCCCGCGTGCGCGAGCTCGACCTGCTCCTGGGCGGGGACCTGGCGGCGGACTGATCCCCGGGCGCCGGCAGGTCGGTGGTCGCGGGCGCGGTCCGCGCCTCGCCGGGGCCTTGGTCGAGCGGGCGGCGAGGACCCGGCGCCCGTACCAACGGATGGTTCGTCGCGACGAAGGTCCCGTGGCAAGAGGGCGGCCCCGATCGCTACGTTCCGCTCCGATGAACGAGCCTTCCTCGACCGGCACGATCGGCACGACCGACCCGACGATTGGACCTGCGTTCCCCGACTTCGGACTGCCCGCCCCGGAGACGCCCGCCCGGAAGATCCTGGTCCGCGGTACGGCGCTGGTGGCCCTCGCGGTCACCGCTGTCTACCTCGCGTGGCGCCTCGGCGGGACGATCGACATGGCCTGGTGGTGGGTCTCCGTTCCGCTCTTCCTGGTCGAGGTGCACAACGGGGTCGGCCTGCTCCTCTACACCGTCGCCCTCTGGGACGTCGATCCGGTCACGCCCCCGGCGCCCGGCGTGCCCGAGGGTGCGCGCGTGGCCGTCCTGATCGCCACCTACAACGAACCTCTCGAGATCCTCCTTCCGACCGTCGCGGCGTCCGTTGCGCTGCACCCCGCGCACCAGACGTGGGTCCTGGACGACGGCGGACGAGCGGAGGTCCGCGCACTCGCCGAACGCCTGGGGGCCGGGTACCTCGCCCGCGCCGAGCACCGCCATGCCAAGGCCGGCAACGTGAACCACGCGCTGGAGCGGATTGACGCTGACTTCGTGGCCGTCCTGGACGCTGACCACGTGCCGACGGCCCGCTTCCTGGAGGCCACGCTGCCGTACTTCCGGGACCCGCGTCTCGCCTTCGTGCAGACCCCGCAGGACTTCTACAACCTCGAGTCGTTCGAGCACGAGCGGCAGCGCAACGGCCGGGTCTTCAACGAGGAAGCCGTCTTCTACCGCGTGATCGCACCGGCCAAGACCCGCTGGTCGGCGCCGTTCTGGTGCGGCACCTGCGCGGTGCTCCGCGTGGCTGCGCTGCGTTCCGTGGGCGGCGTCGCCACCGACAGCGTCACCGAGGACATCCATACCACCATCCGCCTGTACCGCGCCGGCTGGACCGGCGCCTACCACAACGAGGTGCTGGCACGGGGGCTCGCGCCCGACGACGCCTCGGCCTACCTGCTGCAGCGCAACCGCTGGGCGCGCGGCGCCATGCAGGTGCTGCGACGGGAGAACCCGCTCCTCGGCCCGGGGCTCAGCGCGGGGCAGCGCCTGGCCTTCCTGACCACGCTCTTCGGCTGGTTCGACGCCTGGCGCACGCTCGCGTACATGCTCATCCCTCTGGC
>JAKAHX010000082.1 GCA_021814735.1 Chloroflexota bacterium
TGGGAGGAGGTATGCAGTGGCGGACGAGCGCGAGCCGTGGGCGCTGATCCTGGGCGCCAGCAGCGGGTTCGGTGAGGCGGCCGCCCTGGCCCTGGCCGCCGACGGGTACCACGTCGCCGGCGTGCACCTCGATCGTCGGGCCGGCATGGCGCACGTGGAGGAGATCCGGTCGCGCATCGCCGCGCTGGGCCGCGAGGCCATCTTCTTCAACGTCAACGCTGCCGACGATGGGCAGCGCGCACACGTGGTCGAGTCGCTGCGCGAGCGGTTCGCCCGGTCGGACGAGGCGGGCCACCACGCCTACGTTCGCGTCCTGCTCCATTCGCTGGCCTTCGGAACGCTCAAGCCGTTCCTGGCCGCGGAGCCGGGTGACGCGATCACCCGCAAGAACATGGAGATGACGCTCGACGTCATGGCGAACAGCCTGGTCTACTGGACCCAGGACCTGGTGCGCGCCGGTCTCATCGAGGCGGGCTCGCACATTTATGCGATGACGAGCGAGGGATCGTCGCGGGTCGTCGGCAGCTACGGCGCGGTGAGCGCGGCCAAGTCGGCACTGGAGTCGCACTGTCGCCAGCTGGCGATGGAACTGGCCCGCCGGGGGATCGGTGCCACCTGCAACGCCATCCGGGCCGGTGTGACCGTCACGCACGCGCTCATGCAGATCCCCGAACGCGACGAGTTGATGGACGTGGCCCGTCGCCGCAATCCCAGCGGGCGGCTCACCACCACGGAGGACGTCGCACGGGCCATCGTGACGCTCTCGCGGGAGGGCACCGAGTGGATGACCGGGAACATCCTGGGCATCGACGGCGGGGAGTTCATCACCGGATGACGGCCGACGCGCCCGCGAGGGCGCCGGCGGGCGTCGTGGTCCTCGGCGCCATCAACGTGGACATGGTCGTGAGCGGTGCGCGCCTGCCCGTGCCCGGGGAGACCGTGGTGGGCGGCACCTTCGCGATGCACCACGGGGGCAAGGGCGGCAACCAGGCCGTGGCGGCCGCGCGCGCCCTGCGCGGCGGACCGTGCGAGGGCTCCGTGGCGATGGTCGGTGCCGTTGGCGACGACCTGTTCGGGCGCGAGGAGGTCGCGGCCCTGGTCGGCGAGGGGATCGACTGCTCGGCGGTCCTGGTGCGGCCGGGGGTCGCCACCGGTGTAGCCCTGGTCGCCGTCGACCCGGCGGGCGAGAACCAGATCTCGGTCGCGCCGGGGGCGAACGCCACGCTGACCCCGACGGACGTGGAGCGCGCCGTGGCCGGGCTGCTGGGCCCCGGGTCGGTCCTGCTGGCCAGCCTCGAGGTCCCCATCGACGCGGTCCTGGCGGCCGCGTTCATCGCGAAGACGGCCGGGGCGAGCTTCGTGCTCAACCCCGCTCCGGCACGCGACGTGCCGCCGGCGCTGCTGCGCCTGGCCACTCACGTGACCCCCAACCAGGTCGAGCTGGACGCGCTGGTGCCCGGCTTCGAGGGAGATCCGGCGGGAGCCGCCCACCGTCTCGCCGCCGGCGATCACGAGCTGCGCATCGCCGTGACGCTGGGCGCCCACGGCGTCATGGCGCTCGGCCCCGACGTGGAACAGGTCTTTCGGGCGCTGGACGTGGATCCCGTGGACACCGTGGGTGCCGGGGATGCGTTCAACGGGGCGTTCGGGGCGGCGCTCGCCGAGGGTCGCCCGTTCGTCGAGGCGGTCCGACGGGGGCGCACGGCGGGCGGACTCGCCACCCTGCGGCCCGGCGCGCGCGAGGGCATGCCCACGCGCGACGAGATCGATCGCGCCCGGGAGCCGCGCTGATGGCCGGCGTGGAAGCGACCCGTGGCGCCACCCCGGCACCCCGCCTGGGGACCATGCCGGACTTCGCCCTGGAGCGCTTCTTCGACCGCTTCGAGTTCGACCTGCCGTTCCAGATGGGCTCCTCGGATCCCGAGACACTGGCCCTGGACGAACTGCTGGCGCTGGCCGACGACGAGCAGCGTGAGCGGTGGGGGCGGCTCCGGCTGGGCTATCGGACCGCCGCCGGCGACCCGGACCTGCGGGCCGCCATCGCCGCCCTGTACGCCGGTCGCGCAGCGGACGACGTGCTGGTCACGGTGGGAGCCGCGGAGGCGCTGTTCCTGGCCTTCGCCGCGACGATCGTTCCCGGGGACCGCGTGGTCGCCCTGACGCCCGCATACCAGTCGCTCCACGAGGGACCCCGCGCGATGGGCGCCGACCTCGTGCTCGTCCCGGTGGAGGAGCGGGGCGACGGGTGGCGGTTCCCCTTCGAGCGGCTGATGGACGCGCTTCGCCCGGGCGTGGCCGTTCTCGTGCTCAACGTGCCGCACAACCCGACCGGGGTCGTGGCCACCCCGGACCAGTTGACCTCGATCCTGGCGCGCTGCGAGGAGCTCGGTATCCGGGTGATCGGCGACGAGGTCTACCGGGGGCTGGAGTGGGAAGGGGAGACGGCGCCATCGGTGACCGAGGGGTCCGGGAGGGCCGTGGCCGTGGGCGTCACCTCCAAGGTGTACGGCCTGGCGGGACTGCGCATCGGGTGGCTCGTCACCGGCGACCGCGCCCTGCGCCGGCACGCGATGGCGATCAAGGACTACACGACGCTGTGTGCGGCCGGCCCGTCGGAGGTGCTGGCGACCATCGCGCTGCGGGCCGAGCGCACGCTCCGGGAGCGGACGCGGCGCCTCTGCACCGAGAACCAGGCCCGGCTCCAGGCGTTCGTCGAGTCGCACCCGGGGATCCTGGCCTGGCAGCGCCCCGCCGGCACGACCGTCTCCGTCGCGCGCATCGCCCCCGGGACGCTCGCGGCGCACGGCGGGGATCCCGAGGCCGTCCTGGCGTACTGGCGGGACCGGGCCGGCGTGGTGGTCGCGCCGGGGCCCGCCTTCGGCTGCGCGCCGGACCGGTTCCGTCTCGGGTTCGGACGCGCCGATCTGCCCCGCGCGCTGGAGGCACTGGCCGCCCTCGGGTGAGGCGCGTGGGCCGACGCCGGTGCCGCTCCCCGTTCGGGTAGCTGGCCGGGCCGCCCGACACCCCTGCGGATAGGGCAAACGGCGGTGCCGCGGCACGAACGGGGTACCCTGTTGCCGATGCGGTTCCCGCGACGCTGGCTTGCTGTCCTCGTGCCGATCCTGGTTGTCGGTGTGATCGAGGTGGCCAGCGACAGCATCCTCGACCCTCACCTGCCGTTCCCCCGGGACACGATCCTGGTGATGACGGTCGTGTCCGTCCTGGCGATCGGCTACGGCCGGTACGCGTTCCACATGATCGACCAGCTTGCCGGCACGCTGCGGCAGCGCAACCGGGAGCTGGAGGAGCGGCACGCCGCGGTGGCCGCGCTCCACCGCGTCAGCGTCGCCATGACGGCGCTCGTGGACATCGACGAGGTGCTGCGTGCCGTCGTCGACAACGCCCGTCGTCTCCTCGGGGCCGACGTGGCGGTGCTCGCCCTGGCCTCGCCGGGAGGGGAACTGCGGCTCGCCGCATCCAGCGGGCCAGCCGAGGCGGTGGACGCGGTGGCCGGACAGCCGGGCGAGGACTTCCGCCCGTTCATCCGGCCCCAGTACCTCGTCTCCAACATGGCGGCGCCCCTGCGTCTGGGCGAGCGGACGATCGGGACGCTGGCGGTCGGCTCCCGGTCGACGCGGGCGTACGGCGTGGACGACGTGGAGATGCTCTCGTCCCTGGCCAACCAGGCGGCCATCGCCCTCGAGAACGACCGGCTGCAGCGCGAGCTCCGCGAGATGGCCGTCCGCGGTGAGCGCGAGCGGATCGCCCGCGAGATGCACGATGGCCTGGCGCAGGTCCTGGGATACGTCAACACCAAGTCGCAGGCCGTGGAGGAACTCCTTGCCACGGGTCGCGTCGACGCCGCCCGATCACAGCTCGCGCAGTTGTCGGTGGCAGCGCGATCGGTCTATGTCGACGTGCGCGAGGCGATCCTGGGTCTCTCCAGCCCGATCCCGCCCGAGCGGGGCCTCGCGGGGGCACTCGAGGAATACGCCGAGCGCTTCTCCGAGGCGTCGAAGCTGGTCACTCGCGTCGAGGCGTCACCATCCGCGCGGCAGCTGGTGCTGGCCCCGGACGTCCAGGCGCAGGTGTTCAGGATCGTGCAGGAGGCGCTCACCAACGTGCGCAAGCATGCGGCCGCCCAGCGCGTCCGCATCGGGCTCGGCGTGCAGGATGGATCGCTGGTGGTGGAAGTGGAGGACGACGGGCGGGGCATGGTCACGGCCGACGGGCCGGCGGGCGACTGGCCCCACTACGGGATGCGGACGATGCGCGAACGGGCGTCGGTGATCGACGCGAAGCTGGTCTTCGAGGCGGTACCCGGGCAGGGCACGCGGGTCGTGCTCCGCGTGCCGCTGGCCGGGACGACCGGGAGGAGGGTGGCCTGATGCGGGTGCTGCTGGCGGACGATCACACGCTGTTCCGCGACGGGGTGGGATCCCTGATCGCGGCGTGGGGGCACGAGGTGATTGGCCAGGCCTCGAACGGCGAGGATGCCGTTGCGCTCGCCGATCGGCTGCATCCGGACCTGGTCCTGATGGACGTCCGCATGCCCGGCCTCTCCGGACTGGCGGCCACCCAGCGGATCAAGAGCGAGCACCCCGAGATCGCGATCGTGATGCTCACCGTCAGCGAGGACGAGGAGGACCTCTTCACCGCGATCAAGGCTGGAGCCCAGGGGTACCTGCTGAAGAACCTGGAGAGCTCGCAGCTCCGCTCCATGCTGGAGGCGGTGGGGCGCGGGGAGGCGGCGATCACGCCGGCCACCGCGGCCAGGATCATCGACGAGTTCCTGCGCCCGGATCGACCGCACCTGCCCGCGGACCCGGATCGCCTCACCGACCGGGAGATCGAGGTGCTCCGCCTGGTCACGCAGGGGCTGCGCAACAAGGAGATCGCGTCCCGGCTGGGGATCAGCGAGAACACGGCCAAGTTCCACCTGAAGAACATCCTGGAGAAGCTGCACGCGCAGAGCCGCACGGAGCTGGCGGCCCGTGCCGTGCGCGAGGGGCTCGTCCCCGGCGACTGATCGCACCCCGACGGCCGTGCGCCGGGAGACGCCCGGCCGTCGGCCGCGTGCGTCTGGTCGTCCGCCGCGCCCCGTCGGGCGTTCCCCGCCCCGTCGGCCGTGCGCCCCGCCCCGTCGGCCGTGCGCCGCGCTCCCTCGGGCCGTCGCCGCACCGGCCTGGGAGTCCGAACGGCGCATCGAAGTCCCAGCCGAGGGATGAACGGCCCGGGCCATCCGGCACGTGCCCCTCCCCTGTCGAGATCCTCCCCGCCTCTCCCGTCGCGTGTGGGCGTCGACGCCGCCCCTCGGCATCCTTCGGTCACGACCGGCACCGGAGGTTTGCATGGGCTACCGCATCACGATCGACTCGACGGGCTGCTTCAACTGTGGCGTCTGCATGGACGTGTGCCCGGTGCAGGCCCTGGACATGACGCGGCCGACCCACGCCGGCGTGGAGGCCGGCGGGGCGGAGGTCCCGCCCCTGCGCTGGATGATGGAGTTCCCGACCCAGGTCGGGGAGTGCATCGGCTGCGGCATCTGCGTCCGGGAGTGCCCGGTGCTGGTGGTCCATCTCGACACCGTCGCCGGTGAGACGCCGCTGGCACCGCGCCAGGGCCCCATCACGCTCCCTGTGCCCGCGACCGAACCGCCCGCCTGGATCCCGCTGGGCGAGGCCACCCGCGAGGTCCTGAAGCCGGACCACCCGTCTCCCTCGGCGCCGCTCTTCACCTGGCGGACCAGCGAGCGTCCCCAGCCCTGGCAGACCTGGCGCTCGATGGTCGGTGAGAGCCAGGATCCCAAGGCGCCCTGCCAGATGGCGTGCCCCGCGGGCACCGACGCCGGCCGGTACGTCGGGCTGATCGCGCAGGGCCGGTTCGACGACGCCTACGCGGTCGCGGCCGAGGTGAACCCTTTCCCCTCCGTCTGCGGCTGGATCTGCACGGCACCCTGCGAGACGGCGTGCCGACGCGGCACGCTGGACGAGCCGGTCTCCATCCGGACGCTCAAGCGCTTCGCGGCCGAGCACGGCAAGCTCCCGGCCGTGGAGCCGCCGAAGCGGCGCCGCAGTGAGCGTGTCGCCATCGTGGGCGGCGGCCCGGCGGGCATGTCGGCCGCCTACTACCTGGCGCGCCTGGGGTACCCGGTCACGGTCTTCGAGGCCATGCCCGTGCCAGGCGGCATGATGGCCATCGGCATTCCGTCGTACCGCCTCCCGCGGGAGACGCTGCAGAAGGAGATCGACCGGATCCTGGGGCTGGGCGTCGAGCTCCGGCTCGACAGCGCGATGGGCCGGGACTTCAGCCTGAGCGACCTGGAGGCGCAGGGATTCCGGGCCGTCTTCCTCGCCGCCGGTGCCTCCAAGAGCCGGCGGCTCGGAGTCCCCGGCGACCAGTTGCCGGGCGTGACGCCCGCGACGCTCTTCCTCAAGCAGGTCAACCTCGGCGAGGGCCCGCGCCTCAGCGGTCCCGTGGTCGTGGTCGGCGGCGGCAGCACGGCGATGGACGCCGCGCGCTCGGCGCTGCGCAGCGGCGCCGACTCGGTGACGATCCTGTACCGTCGCGGCCGCGCGGACATGCCCGCCCAGCGCGAGGAGGTCGAGGCCGCCGAGCGCGAGGGGATCGCGATCCGCGAGGGTGTCGTGATCGACGAGGTGCTCGGCAACGGGCACGTGGGCTCGGTCCGCTGCCGGCTCCAGCAGCCGACTGGCCGCACCGAGGCCGGTCGGGCCGTCTGGGAGGCGGTCCCCGGGAGCGAGGTCGAGATCTCTTGCTCCACCATCCTGGTGGCGATCGGGGAGGAACCGGATCCGTCCATCCTGCCGCCGGGCGCCGGGATCGAGGTCAGCTCGTGGGCCGGCATCATGGCCGATCCCCGCACGCTGGCCACGGGCCGTG
>JAKAHX010000083.1 GCA_021814735.1 Chloroflexota bacterium
TCTTCCTCGAGGCCGGCGGCTTCGACGAGCGGCTCCACCAGGCGGAGGACCGGGACTTCCTGGTCCGGCTGCAGCGTCGCGGCGTGGCGGTCACGCACCTGCGGGACAGCTGGATCGCCACGTCGCCTAGGCGGCTCCACGAGGGCCCGTTCCGCGTGGGATTGGTGCGGGTCTTCGCACGCTGGGCACTGGGCCACGCGGGGATCTGGCGGGACCGGCCGTACTGATCGTCATGACGACGGGCCTCCGTGGTGGCAGCGCTGAGCGCGGCCCCTCGAGGCTGGAGGTGCCGCCAGAGGCGTACCCGATCGCCCGCCGGGCGCGTGCGGAACGGCCCTGCCCAAGGTTCCCGGCCCCGCCTAGACTTCGCGCTGCAACATGTTGCACCTGCGTCCCCACGCATCTGGAGGGAGCGGAAGAGGGAGCGGAAGAGGGAGCGGAAGAGGGAGCGGAGATGCACATCCCCGACGGCTATCTGAGTCCGATCGTCTCGCTGGGACTGGGCGGGGCGACCGTGCCCGTCTGGGCGATCGCCACGCAGCGCGTCAAGCAGGTCCTCGACAACCGCACCGTGCCGCTGCTGGCCGCCTTCGGGGCGCTGTCCTTCACGGTCATGATGTTCAACGTGCCCGTCCCCGGGGGAACCACCGCGCACGCGGTCGGTGGGACGCTCGTCGCGATCGTGCTCGGGCCGTGGGCGGCGGTGATCGCGGTGAGCACCGCGCTCATCATCCAGGCCCTGTTCTTCGGGGACGGGGGCGTGCTCGCGATCTTTGCGAACTGCCTCAACATGGCGATCATCCTGCCCGCCGTCGGGTACGCCACGTACCGCGTGCTTTCCGCCCGGGCGCCGGTCCTCTCCGCGCGGCGGGTGTGGGCTGCGGCCGTGGGCGGGTATCTCGGCATCACCGCCGCGGCGCTGGCCGTGGGGACCGAGCTGGGGATCCAGCCGCTCTACTTCACCCGGGACGGCCACCCGCTCTACAGCCCGTACACGCTGCAGCAGGCGATCCCCGCCATGCTCGCCGCGCACGTGTTCGGCGCGTCGATCGTGGAGGGCCTGGTCACCGGGCTGGGCGTTGCGTACTTCCAGCAACGTCACCCCGAGTACCTGCTGGCACCGCGCGAGAGCTTCGCGCCCGATGGGCCGGGCGCGGGCCGGGGAAGCCTGCGACCTCTCTGGCAGGTCGTCCTCGCGGCGAGTGCCGGCACCATCGCCGTCCTGGCGTTCCTCGGGCTGGTCACCGGCGGAGGCGATCCGTCCAGGCTGTTCGGCGCCGACTGGTCGCAGGTGAACTGGGCCGACGTCGCCAGCATGGTCCTGGCTGTCGCCGTCCTGTGCGTGCTCCTCGTGCCCCTGGCGTACCGGGTCCTGCCGCCGGCACGCCGGCGGGTGGGTGCCGCCTTCACGGCGATGGCACTGCTCGCGCCGCTCGGGCTCATCGCGCCCGGCATCGCCTACGGTGAAGGCGGCCCCGAGGACGTGCAGGCCGCCTTCGGGTACGTACCGGAGGGTCTGCGGCAGCTGTCGGGGCTCTTCACGGCTCCGCTCGGCGACTACAACCTGCCGCTGCCGTTCTTCGAGGGGGCGAACGCGCCGCTCTGGCATGCCGCGCTCGGCTACGAGATCGCCGGCGCGATCGGCATGCTGGCCGTGGGGGCCGGGGTGCTGGGCCTTGCCCGGCTGCTCGGGGCTGGCCCGGGACCCACCGCGCGTCCCGACGCGGGTTCCCCGTGAGCCTGCGCGTTGCCGCGAGCCGGGCGCTGGAGAGGCCGGCGCGTCCCCCGGACCGGGTCGGCTGGCTGGAGCAGACCGTGGGCGGCATCACCGCCTCGGTCGAACACGCGGTCTTCACCGAGCAGCACGCTCGCCAGCGGGGCTTCCTGCAGGACCGCGACCCGCGTGCCAAGCTCGGCATGTTCCTCGTGGTCCTGCTGGCGGCCAGCCTCACCGGCTCGCTCGCGGTCCTCGCCGGACTCCACCTGGTCGTGCTCGGCACGGCCCATGCCAGCGGGGTGCCCGCGCGCTACTTCGTCCGGCGCGTCTGGCTGGGGATCCCCCTCTTCGCCGGCCTGGTGACGCTGCCGGCACTCTTCCTGGTCCCGGGGCCGCGACTCGTCGACCTGCCGATCGGGCCACTGCACGTGGCGCCGTCGGTGCCCGGCATCGCAAGCGCGGTCACCCTCGTGGCGCGAGTCGGGGTCGACGTTTCGCTCGCGGTGCTGCTGGTGCTGACCACGCCCTGGGCCGACATCCTGAAGAGCCTGCGTGCGCTGGGCGTGCCACAGGTGTTCGTCCTGGTCCTCTCCATGACGTACCGGTACATCTTCCTGTTTCTGCATACCGCCAACGGCGTCCTGCTGGCGCGGCGGAGCCGGACCGTCGGGCGCACGAGCGGGAGCGAGCAGCGTCGCTGGATCGGCGGGACGCTGGGCAGCCTCGTCGGTCGTGCGTTCCGGCTGAGCAACGAGGTCTACGCGGCGATGCTGGCGCGCGGGTTCGGCGGCGAGATCCGCGTGTACAGCGCGTACCGCATGCGCGCGATGGACTGGGTCTCGCTGGGCGCCAGCCTCGTGGTGGCGATCTCCGGCGTGCTCGCCGGGCAGGTCGTGGCATGACGGAAGCACGTGGCCCGACGACCGGCGACGGTCGCCCGCTCCTGTACATGTTGCGCGGCGTGCGTTACGCGTACCCGGGTGGCCACCCCGCGCTCGACGGGATCGACCTGGACATCCGCGCTGGCGAGCAGGTGGCGCTGCTGGGCGCCAACGGCAGCGGCAAGTCCACGCTGCTCGGCCTGCTCGATGGGATCCTGGCACCCCACGCGGGCGTGATGCGCGCGCTCGACCGCGACATCGCCACCGTGGCCGCCGGCCGCGATGCCTTCACGTTCCACCGCGAGGTCGGGCTCGTCTTCCAGGACCCGGACATCCAGCTGTTCAGTGCCACGGTCTTCGACGACGTGGCCTTCGGGCCCCTGCAGCTGGGGCTGCCCGCCGAGGCGGTCCGCGAACGCTGCGAGCGCGCCATGGCCCTGATGGAGATCGGGCATCTCGCCGCGCGGGCACCCTTCGAGCTGTCGGGCGGGGAGAAGAAGCGGGTCGCGATCGCGTCGGTGCTGTCGCTGGAGCCGCGCGTGGTGCTGCTGGACGAGCCGACCGCGTCCCTCGATCCCCGCACGAAGTGGCTGCTGGTGGATCTCATCGTCCGCCTGGCGAGCGAGGGACGCACGCTCGTCACGGCCACGCACGATCTCGAGATCGTGCCGGAGATCGCGCGCCGGGTCGTGGTGCTCGGCGAGGATCGGCGGGTGCTGGCCGACGGCGCCCCGGAGGTAGTCCTCGAGGACCGGGAGCTGCTCCTCCGGGCGAACCTGGTCCACGAGCATCTCCACGGGCACGGAAGCCTGCGCCACACCCACCCCCACCCGGTCGGCGACGACCACCACGCGGAGATCGCGGACGGGACGCCGGGGGACCGCCACGTGGCGGCGCGCCCGCCCCGGCCGGGCGTCAGGCGAGCTCGCCGGTCGGGACGAGCGAACGGTCGCCCGTCCGCAGGGCGTTGAACAGGCGCAGGTAATCGCGCAGGTTGCGGGTCGAGAGGAAGTTGCGGCGCACGCGCTCGCGCCCCGCGATCCCCATGCGGTGGCGCAGCTGGTCGTCGCGCAGCAGCTCCAGGCAGGCCGCGGTCGCCTCGTCCGTCGTGGTCACCAGCCGTCCGCCGACATCCTCGCCGATCTGCATGGGGATGCCGCCCACGCGGCCGCCCACCACGGGCACGCCCTTCCAGAGGGCCTCGCTGACCGTGAGGCCGAACCCCTCGCGCAGCGACTTCTGGAGCACCACGTCCGCGGCGCGCTGGAACGCGTTGACCTCCAGCGCCCCCACGCCGTCCAGGTTGGTGAGGATGGTCAGGTCGGGATCCTGGCCCGCGAACCGCAGGATGTCGCGGTAGATCCGCCAGCCCTCCGGGTCGTCCGTGGCCATCGAGCCGACCAGCGAGAGCTGGACCTGCGGGATCTCGCGCTTGACCGCCCGGTACGCCTCGATCACCCCCTGCGGGTCCTTCCAGGGATCGAAGCGCGAGACCTGCAGGAGGAGCGGCCGGTGCGGATCGACCCCGAGCCGATAGAGCACGTCGTCCACCAGCGCCGGCTCGAGGGGCATGTTCTTGGGCGACAGCGGGTCGATGGACGGCGCGACGTACGCCAGCACGCCCACGCGCAGGTCGGGTTGCACGTAGTCGGGGAGCGTGAAGATCGCCGCGTCGTACGCCTCCACCATGGGGCGCACGAAGCCCCAGGCGTCGGGGTTGGCCGCGGTCAGGTCGATGTGGCAGCGCCAGATCCACTTGCCGGTCGCGGACGGGCGCAGCGAGCGCAGCGCGGCAGGCTGCGGATCGTGGATCACCACGTAGTCGTAGTCGCCCTCGAACTGCGCTGCGAACCGCTCGCTCGTCTCGCGGTACGTGTCCCGCCGCTCGGCGTCGAGCGCCACGGCCATGCCCTGGAGCCCGTTGTGCAGCAGCTTGGTCACGTTGTAGAAGCGCTCGTCGCCGGGCATGAGGCGCCACTCGGCGTCCAGGCCCACGTCGCGCATCAGGCCCGTCAGGGTGGGCAGGATCTCGGCCACGCCCCCGCCGAACTTGGTGGCATTGACGTGGAGCACGCGCGCGCCGCGCAGTGGCTCCGCGAGCCGGCGGATCTCGGCGACGGCCTCCTGCCCGGCCGTGGCTTCGTAGCTGGAGAGCGAGAGCGGCGGGACGTTGACTTCCTCGAGCATCGTCTGCTCCCTGCGATTCCTATTGACGCGCGTTAGTAACGCGCGTTAGTCTACCGCCACCGGGGCCCTGGTCAATCCCTTGCGATTGCCGTCCCGGTCCGGTCGGTCCCATGGCGTACATGGGGAGGTGACGGATGGCGATCCGCAGGCGGCCGACGAGTGCGGACGTGGCACGCCTGGCGGGCGTGTCCCGCACCACCGTGTCGTTCGTGCTGAACGCCCATGCCACCGCCCAGATCAGCCAGGCCACCCGCGAGCGGGTCCTCGCGGCCGCGCTGGAGCTGGGGTACGCGCCCAACGCCTCGGCGCGCCGGCTGGCCGTGGGCGCCAGCATGGTGCTGGGGCTGGTGCTGCGCCAGCGCCCGGAGCAGGTGGCCGTGGACGCACTGCTGCCGGAGACGCTCCGCGGCCTGAGCGACGCTGCCCGGGAGGGCGGCTACCGTGTCCTGGTCGAGCCGCTGCCGCCGGGCGACCAGTCCTACACCACGCTGCTGCGCGCCCACCACGCGGACGGCCTGGTGGTCTCAGGCCCACGGGCGGACGACGCGGCCCTTGCCGAGCTCAACGCCGACGGGTTCCCGCTGGTGCTCCAGGGCTGGCTCCCCGACGTCTCGATCCCGAGCGTCGACGTGGACAACGTGAGCGGGGCGCGGCTCGCGGTGGAGCACCTGCTCTCGCTCGGGCACCGGCGCATCGCCTGCATCACCAACGCGCCGCTGGCGTACACGGCCGCGGCCGCCCGTCTCGAGGGATACCGGCTCGCCCTGGAGTCGGCGGGTGTCCCGTACGACGAGCAGCTGGTCGCACACGCCGATTTCGATGCCGCGAGCGGCCACGCAGCCATGGGCCGCCTCATCCGCCGCGGCGCGCGGTTCAGTGCCGTCTTCGCCGCGAGCGACGTGGTGGCGCTCGGGGTCATCGGCGCGGCGCGGGCACACGGGATCAACGTGCCCGAGCAGCTCGCCGTGGTCGGCTTCGATGACATCCCGCTCGCCGCCCACTTCGACCCCCCGCTCACCACCGTCCATCTGCCTGCCTATGAGCTCGGCCTCAGCGTGGGCCGGGTGCTCATCGACCGGATCGCCGGCCGGCCCGTGCCGGAGCGGTCCGTCCTGGAGACCCAGCTTGTCGTGCGCGGCTCGGCGCCGGGCCCGCACGGTGGGGAGGCCGGCGGTTCGCCGCCGGCAGAGCTGCGTCCGGGCCCAGCCGGCCCGGGATGAGATGGGCCGGCCGGGGCCGGTCCCGAAAGGAGCATGCACGTGATCAAGGAACGATCGCGCCGGGTGCGCGTCGCCACGGTCCTGGCCGGGGTGACGCTCATCGCAGCGGCCTGCAGCTCGAGCGCGACCACGGCACCCTCGTCGGCCGCGGCCTCGGCCGCTCCCGCGGCCTCCGCCGCGGCCGTCCCCACCGCTGATCCGCAGGCCATCGCGGCGGCCAAGACGTACGCAGCGTCGCTGGGCACGAACATCGGTGGATCGGTGAGCGTGCTCGCGACGTGGAGCGGCAACGAGCAAGCCATGTTCATGAACATGGTCAAGCCGTTCGAGGACGCGACGGGCATCCAGATCAAGTACACCGGCACCCGGGACCTGAACACGGTCCTCAGCACGGCGATCGCCGCGGGCGGCGCGTCGCTGCCGGACGTCGCCGGCATCCCGGGCCCGGCGCAGATGCAGCAGTACGCGGCCGACGGCAAGCTGATCGACCTGTCGACCGTGCTCGACATGAACGCCTACCAGTCCCAGACGCCGTCCTCGCTCGTCCAGCTCGGCACCGTGAACGGCAAGCTCGTGGGCGTCTTCCTGGACGTCTCGGCCAAGGGCCAGATCTGGTACGACCCGAAGGTGGTGGGCGACCTGGCGGCGAACCCGCCGGCCACGTGGACTGACTTCCAGAACCTGATCGCGCAGGACAAGAGCAAGGCGCAGGCGCCCTGGTGCTTCAGCGTCGAGTCCGGCTCGGCGACGGGCTGGCCGGCCACGGACGTGGTCGAGACCTTCATGCTGAAGACCTACGGCCCCGACGTCTACAACCAGTGGTGGCAGGGCAAGC
>JAKAHX010000084.1 GCA_021814735.1 Chloroflexota bacterium
TTCGTCCGGCCCCGTCCCTTCCGGGTCGGCCTCGGGGCGCTCGTCAGCCTGGCTGGCCTCGCCGCCGTGCTCGAGACGCTCGTCGGCTGAACTGGCGGCCGGCCGGTGTGCCGCGCAGGAGCCGCCCGCGGAGCCCATCCGGCAGCCGTGCCCCGGGGAGCATGGGCCACTCACGGTGGTTGGGTCGCGGTGGACAGGCGCCCTGGCGCGCCGAGCTCCATCGGCCCGCGGGGATGCGGCCACGCCACTTGCCGCGGCCCGGCCGCCGGGGCGCGCTTCCCCGGTGACGCACCCAGGCAGCATCTCAGCGATGCGACAACGTTCGCCCCAGGCGTCGCCCCAGCCGGCCCAGCGCGGCACGCCCGGTTGCGCCGATGGATCCGGCCGTGCCCCGCTGGCCGCTCGCGCGCAGCGCGGCCTCGACCAGCTGGGCCCGCTCGGCCAGCCGCGTCGCGTCGGAGCCGTCTCCCAGCACCCAGGTCACCCGGTACGGCGCGAAGCCCATCTGCTCCTTGAAGAAGCGCAGCCCGTCGGTCCCCGACGCGTGCAGGTTGTACATCGCGTAACGGAGGCCGGCGCTCGCCATCAGGTCCCGCACCGACTCGGCGACAAGCAGGACCATGATCCCGGACTTCATGTGCTCGCCGTGGCCGAGCAGCGTCGAGAAGAGGCACATCTCGCCGATCACGTAGACCCAGGCGTAGGCATAGAGGTGGCCGTCCCGGAGCACCCCGTACTGCCGCAGGGCGTGGCGCGGGCAACCAAAGTCCGGCAACGGGCCCTGGGGCGCTGGTCGGAGCCGGTACGCGTCGCTCATGGGACGGCCCTGGCGCTCGGGCAGGGAGGTGTTGATGGCGAAGATGTCGTCGAGGTACGCGTCGCGCTCGATCTGCGCGAAGGTGTACCCCTCGCGAGCCGCGCGCCGTGCTCGCTGACGCATCCAGTAGGCGTGCGGCGAGTTCCAGTACTCGTCGAACGTGGGCGGGGTCACGAGGATGGAGCAGCCGTCCTCGTAGCGACCGACACGCGGATCACGCGGACTCGGCGCGGTGAACTGCGCCCAGAATCGATCCGGATAGGCGGTGCAGTGCGGGTCGGGGGTGTCGCCGCGCAGGAAGCTGATGCTGAGGGGTGGGTAGGCTGCCATCGGGGTTGCCATGCTACCGTACCCCGGTTGCGCCCCACGGTGCCGGGGCCTGCAGGAGACAGCATGGCCGAACGAGAGGCAGGCCGGGCGTCGCGTGTCGCTGGGCGTGCAGTGACGCCCCCAGGTACCCGAGCACCCGGCCTGGTGCGACGCGCGCTGGCGCGCGTCACCGGGGAAATCCAGCGTGACGGGATCCGGCGCGCCGTGCTCGACGACCGTCGCCGGGTGCTCTCCCGTCGTCGCGCGTTCGGGCCGGGCGATCTCGCGGCCCTCGATGCGATTCTCAGGGGCGCCGACCAGGTCATCCCGGTGCGCGAGTACGTGGCGCTACCGCCCGAGGCGCACTCGCCCCGGCTGGTGGTGCTGCGCCACGACACCGACAGCGACATCGAGGGCGCCGTCCGGTTCGCCGAGTGGGAGGCGGCCCGCGGCTACCGTGCCACGTACTACGTGCTCCACACGGACTGGTACTACCGCGCCAGACCGGGCGGTCCCCCGTCCCGTTTCGTGCTGCGCGCCCTGGCACGCATCCGCGAGCTGGGCCACGAGATCGGGCTGCACAACAACGCGATCACTGCCGCGCTGCGCACCGGCCGCGACCCGGTCGAGGTCCTTGCCGAGGAGCTTCGGTACCTGCGACAGGCGGGGTTCGAGATCACCGGCACTTCGGCGCACGGAGACGCGCTCTGCCGGGCCCTGGGCTACAACAACGGCGAGGTCTTCCTCGAAGCGCCCAGGCCGCAGCATGGGTCCCCGGTGCGCACGATCGTCGGCCAGGAACCTCGGACGGGGCGCCCGCTGCGCTGCGACCTGAAGCCGGTGCCCATGGCATCCCTGGGGCTCGACTACGAGGCCAACTTCGTGCAGAACCGCTACTACCTGACGGACTCTCACGGGCACTGGAACCGTCCCCTGGACGTGGCTGCGCAGGAGTTCGCGCGCCGCGACGCGGCGCTGGTGTTTCTGATCCATCCCGCGTGGTGGGCGTTTGCCGGCGAGCCGCTGATGGCACGGGCAGACGCACCGACCGGTCCGGCGCCCGGGCGCTGACTCCCGGCCCCGGGGTGCGCGGCGCGCGCGCTCTCTCTCGACCTACCCGGCCCGACCGGTCCCGAACTGGCGGTCGCCGGCGTCGCCGAGGCCGGGGAGGATGTAGCCGCGCTCGTTGAGCTGGCGGTCGAGCGCCGCGCAGTGGATCGAGACGTCCGGGTGTGCCTCGGTGACCGCGCGGAGCCCCTCCGGCGCCGCGATCAGGTTCACCAGCTTGATCCGGACGGCGCCCCAGCGCTTTAGGACCTCGATCGCCGCTGTGGCCGACCCCCCGGTCGCCAGCATGGGGTCCAGGATGAGGCACAGGTCCACGGTCGCCGAGTCAGGCAGCTTGTTGTAGTACTCGACCGGCCGGAGGGTCCGCTCGTCGCGGAAGAGCCCCAGGTGCCAGACCTGCGCGGTGGGCATCAGCTCGAGCATCGCATCGACCATGCCGAGGCCGGCGCGCAGGATGGGCACCAGGCCGATCCGGTCGGCCAGCTCGGCGCCCACGGTCTCCTCCATGGGCGTCTGCACCGGCACCTCGTGGAGCCGCGCGTCGGCCAGCGCCTCGTAGCCCACGAGCCAGCTGATCTCGCGCACGAGCTCGCGGAACTTCTTGGGCTCGGTGCGGACGTCGCGCAGCAGCGCGAGCTTGTGGAGGATGGCCGGATGGTGCGAGACATGCACCGTGGGCGGGAGCCATCCGGCGTCGCCGGCTGCGGGGGAGGGCACGGGACCGGGCATGCGCATGCTCCTGTCGATCGCTCGGGGAGACGTGGCCGATCGTAGCATCCGGCGGCAGGTCGCGGGGCCTGCGCGAAGCGGGCGGCGTGGGCCGCGGGATGTCCGAGGACTGCACCGCCGGGGCACCCGCACTCCGTGATCTCCTCGGTGTCCGGCGCGTGGCTGCGACCGGCCATGCCATGCCGGCAGCCCCCGGGCGGGAGCGACCGGCAGGGTGCCTCGGACGCGCTACCATCGCCGGAGCATGCCAGGACGTCGATCCTCCACGACGCTGCCCACTCCGCCTGCTCCGGGTCCGAGCCCCGACCATGCGCGGACGCCGTCCGCCCGCTGGCCCCGCGGCGCCGCGCCGCCGGTCCTCGTGGAGGTTCGCCGGGGCGGCGTCACCGAGAGCCGGCACCGCGGGCACGTCGTCCAGGTCGGCGCGGACGGTGCAATCGAGCGCGTGATCGGCGATCCCCAGGTGGTGGTGTCGCTCCGCTCCGCTGCCAAACCCCTGGGGCTTGCCGCGTTCGTGGAGGCGGGCCTGGCGGACGCATTCGAGCTGTCCGCGCCGGAGCTGGCGGTGCTGGCGGCCTCGCACTCGGGCGAGGACCTGCACGTGCGGACGATCCAGGCGATGCTCCGCCGGGCTGGCGTCAGCCAGTCGCTGCTCGGGTGCGGCACGGAGAACGCGCCGCTCGACCAGGTGACGGCCCAGCGGCTGGCCAGGGACGGCGAGCGTCCCGGCCCCATCCGGCACCAGTGCTCGGGGCAGCATGCGTCGTTCCTGCTGTTCGCCAAGCACGCCGGATGGCCGCTCGAGGAGTACTGGCTCCCGGAGCACCCCACGCAGGTCGCCTTCCGGGACGCGCTGGCACGGGTGCTGCGGAGACGGCCGGAGGACCTCGTCACCTCGGTGGACGCCTGCGGGATCCCCACCTACCACGTGCCGCTGGTCGAGGTGGCCCGGGCGTACGCGCTGCTGGCCGACCCGGCCGGCGTCGCCAGCGACCCGGGGACCCGCTCGCTCGTGCCGGCGCTGACCCGCATCCGGGACGCCATGATCGCGGCACCGGATCTGGTGGCGGGCCCGCGGGAGCGGTTCGACACCGCGCTCATGCGTACGCTGCCCGGTCGCGTGGTCGCCAAGGGGGGCGCGGAGGCGCTGCAGGGGGTCTCGCTGCTCTCCCGCACGATGTCGGGCCGATCGGGCGCCTCGGGGCTGGCGGTCAAGATCGACGACGGCGACGGGCGCGGGCGCGCGCGGCCTGCGGTCACCGTCGAGGCGCTGCGGCAGATCGGCGTGCTGGGCGAGGCCGAGCTGGCCCGCCTGGCCGCCTACCACCGACCGCCGCTGCACGACCCGCGGGGGGTGGTGGTGGGCGAGGTGGTCCCCTCCTTCGAGCTGGCGCCGCTCTCCGAGCTGCGCTGAGTCGTCGCGCGGGCGGCCCGCGGCATCCGGCGGACGAGCTCCACCGGCGTTCGACGCTCCGGCCGGCGTGATCCCGGCGCCGTTCGCCGGCGGGTGCTGCCGTTGGGGCCCGCCTGCCCGGCGTCCACCCGGGCGGTACCATCGGTGCCGTGACCGTTCGCTGCCGCATCGCCCCCAGTCCCACCGGCCCCCTGCACATCGGGACCGCCAGGACCGCGCTCTACAACTTCCTCTTCGCCCGCCACGAGGGCGGCACCTTCGTGCTCCGGTTGGAGGACACCGACGTGGCCCGCTCCACGGTCGCCTACGAGCGCGACATCCTGGAGGGGCTCCACTGGCTGGGGCTGGCCTGGGACGAGGGCCCGGAGGTGGCCGGGCAGCCGGCCCGCGGCCCCTTCGCGCCGTACCGGCAGATGGATCGGCTGCCGCTCTACCGCGAGGCCGCGGACCGCCTCTTGGCCAGGGACCTGGCGTACCCCTGCTATTGCACGAGGGAAGAGCTCGACGCGGACCGGGCCGCGCAGGAGGCGAGCGGCCAGCCGCCCCGGTACGTCGGGCGCTGCGCACACCTGACGGCGGAGCAGCGGCGCGCCCGAGAGGCGGAGGGGCGCCGGCCGGCGATCCGGTTCCGGATCCCGCCCGGCGTGGTGGCGTTCGACGACCTGGTGCGCGGGCACGTGGAGATCGACACCGACGCGCTCGGGGGCGACCTGGTGATCGTGCGCTCGGACGGGACGCCGCTCTACCACTTCACGGTGGTGGTCGACGACGCGGAGATGGCGATGACGCACGTGATCCGGGGCGAGGACCACCTCTCCAACACCCCGAAGCACATCCTGCTGTTCCGCGCCCTCGGAGCGCCGGTTCCCGCCTTCGCCCACCTGCCGCTGATCCTCAACCCGGACCGCACCAAGATGAGCAAGCGCAAATCGCAGACCGCGGTCGCGGACTACCGGGCGGAGGGCTTCGTTCCCGAGGCGATGGTCAACTTCCTGGCCCTCCTGGGCTGGGCAAGCGGCACGGAGGACGAGATCTTCTCGCTCGACGAGCTGATCGAGCGCTTCGACCTGTCCCGGGTGCACTCGGGCGGTGCCGTCTTCGACCGAGATCGCCTCGAGTGGCTGAACGGCCAGTGGATCCGCCGGCTCTCCGCGGAGGATCTCGCCGAGCGGCTGGTCCCCTTCCTGGCGGCGCACCTCGAGAGGCGCCGCGCGGCCGGCGACGTGCTGATCCGCGAGCCGGGCGCCGACGACCTGCGGCCGCTGATCCCGCTGGTCCAGGAGCGCCTGCCGGTCCTCGGCGCGATCGGCCCGCTGGTGGACTTCCTGTTCGTGGAGCCGCTGCGGGTGGATCCCGCGACGCTGGTGCCGAAGCGCTGGGACGCTGGCACCACGGTGACCGCCCTGGATGCCGCGCGCGACGTGATCGCCGGGCAGGGACGGGTCAGTTTCGAGGCGGACGAACTGGAGGGCCCGCTGCGCGACCTGGCGAGCGCCCGCGGCTGGAGGGCGGGCGACCTGTTCATGGCGATCCGGGTCGCGATCACGGGCCGCACGGCGACGCCGCCGCTCTTCGACACGATGGTGGCGCTTGGACGGGCCCGCACCCTGGAGCGGCTCGAGGCGGCGGCGGGGCTGCTCCGCGGGGGCCCGGCCGGCACCTGACGTTCCCCGGTCGCGGCGCGGCCCGCCTCCCTCCCAGGATGGCCGGCCACCCTCCCGCGACGGGCGGCCACGGGGCGGCTACATCCCGGTGATCGCGTGGATCGCGGTCCAGGCAACGGCCGCCACCGCCGCGCTGGCCGGGATGGTCAGGATCCAGGCCCACACGATGCTCCCGGCAAGCCCCCAGCGGACCGAGGAGAAGTGGTCGCTGGCCCCGGAGCCCATGATCGCGCCCGAGACGACGTGCGTCGTCGACACGGGCATCCCGAGGTGGCTGGCGGCGAGGATCACCGTGGCCGCGGTGGTTTCCGCGGCGAAGCCGTGGATCGGGTCCAGCCGCACCACGCGTTGGCCCATCGTCCGGATGATCCGCCAGCCACCGGCCGCGGTGCCCAGCGAGATGGCGCTGGCCGCCAGCACGATGACCCAGATCGGGACGTGGAAGCTCGGGAGCAGACCGGCCGTCACCAGGGCCGCCGTCATGATCCCCATCGTCTTCTGCGCGTCGTTGGAGCCGTGGCTGAACGCCATGAACGCCGCGGAGAGGAGCTGCAGGCGGCGGAACCGGTCGTTGATCCGGTGCGGGTTCGCGTGCCGGAACACGTTGAGCAGGATCACCATCAGGGCCAGCGCACCGAGCAGCCCGATGATCGGCGAACCCACGAGCGGCAGGATCACCTTGGCGACGATGGCATCCACGTGCACGGCGTCCGCGCCGGTCGCGGCCAGCGTCGCCCCCACCAGCCCGCCGATCAGGGCGTGGCTGCTGGAGCTGGGCAGGCCCAGCCTCCAGGTGAGCAGGTTCCACGCGATGCCGCCAATCA
>JAKAHX010000085.1 GCA_021814735.1 Chloroflexota bacterium
CGTGGACGACAGCTTCCGGCGCCTGGCCGAGGCGCTGCTGCGCGACGGGCAGTACCCCGCCCTGGCCACCCACGACGAGCTGCTCATCTCGTGGGTGCGAGGGTTCGTGGAACGCGAGCGGATCGCGGCATCGCAGTTCGAGTTCCAGATGCTCTACGGGATCCGCCGCGACCTGCAGGAGCGGCTGGTCGCCCAGGGCTACACGGTGCGGGTGTACGTCCCGTTCGGGACCGAGTGGTACCCCTACTACATGCGTCGGCTGGCGGAACGTCCCGCGAACGTGCTGTTCATGGCGCGGTCGGTACTCCGGGAGCGCCGCCGGCCCACCCGGCACCGGTAGCGAGGCCGAGTCGGACAGCCCGCCCGGCACCGACTGCCCGGCGGGGCCCGACGGCCCGGCCGCCGGAAGCGGCCCGCTCGGCGGGGTGACGCCGTAGCCTGGCTTGACCGGATGGCACACGGCCGGACGGGGCCCGATCGGCGGGGTGACGCTGCAGCTCGCGTGGGAAGCGTGCCGGGACCGGGCCGCCCTCCTGCCGATGGCCGCTCAGGCGCGCAGTCGACGTGCCTCGCGGACCCACGCCAGGTAGGACCGGATCCGGGCCGTCAGCGCGGCCGGATCGGGGTCCGCCTGCAGCTCGTCCGTGATCAGGGAGGGACCCACGCCCAGGCACGCCACCCCGGCGTGGATCCAGGCCTCCGTCGCCGCCTGCGTTGCCTCGACGTTGGTAGGCATGACCCGCGTCCGCGGGCTCGGCCCCAGCAGGCCGCGCACGAAGGCCGGGCCGTCGAAGGCGGCGGCCGGGAAGAGCTTGACGATCTCCGCCCCCAGCTCCTCGGCCTCCGAGATCTCGGTGGCACTGCCGCAGCCCGGGAGATAGGGGATGCGCCGGCGGTTGCACAGCCGCGCCACCTCCGGGCTGAGCACCGGGCTCACCACGAACTCGGCCCCGGCCGCGATGAAGAGCGCCGCGGTCGGGGCGTCGTAGATGGTCCCCGCGCCGAGGATCATCCCCGGGTACTCGATCGGCGCACGGGCCAGCAGCTCGCGGAAGACCTCGTAGGTGCCGGCCCCCCGGTTGGTGATTTCCACCACGCGAGCCCCGGCGTCCCGGCACGCCTCCACCACCCGGCGTGCAGCGGCCAGGTCGAGCGGGGTGAAGGTCGGCACTGCGCCGATCTCGAGCATGGTACCCAGGACGGTGAGCCGGTCGAAGCGCGCCATGGTTCCCTCCGCGTGCCGCCCTGCCGTTCCAGCCGGGCCTGCGCCAGCCGGGCCTGTCCCGGCCCTCAGGATCGTCCCAGCAGCCGGCCGAGCGCGCCGAGCAGCAGCGTCACGTTCTCCGGCCTCGAGGAGTGCCCCATGAGTCCGATCCGCCAGACACGTCCCTTCAGCTCGCCGAGGCCGCCGCCGATCTCGATCCCGTACTCCGAGAGGAGGCGCGCCCGGACCGCGCTCTCGTCGACGCCCTCCGGGATCCGCACCGTGGTGAGCGATGGCAGGCGATGCGCGGCGGGCACGTGCAGGGCGAGGCCCAGCGCCTCCAGCCCGGACCAGAGCAGCTCGGCGTTGGCCCGGTGTCGCGCCCAGCGCGCCTCGAGCCCTTCCTCGGCGATCATCCGCAGCGCCTCGTACAGGGCGAAGGTGAGGCTGATCGGCGCCGTGTGGTGGTACGTTCGCTCCGGCCCCCAGTAGCGCTGGAGCAGCGCCAGGTCGAGATACCAGCTGTCGACTGGGGCGCGGCGCCCGTCCAGCTTCTCGGCGGCGCGCGGCCCCACTGTCACCGGACCCAGTCCCGGCGGGCACCCCAGGCACTTCTGGGTGCAGCTGTAACAGAGATCGATCCCGAGTTCGTCGACGCCCAGGGGGACCCCGCCCAGCGAGGTCACGGCGTCCACGACCAGGAGGGCGCCGGCCTCGTGCACTACCTGCACGATCTCGTCGAGGGGCTGCAGCGCACCCGTGGATGTCTCCGCGTGGACGATCGCCACCACCGAGGCCGGGCGCTGCCGCAGCGCGTCGCGCACCTCGTCGGCGCCGAACACCTCGCCCCAGCCGCGCTCGATCGTGGCCACGTCGCCGCCGTGTCGCCGGGCCATCTCGGCGATCCGGCTGCCGAAGTAGCCGTTGATGCACACGAGCACCCGGTCTCCTGGCTCGACGAGCGAGGCGACGCCCGCCTCCATGGCCGCCGAGCCGGTTCCCGGGACGCTGAGCGTGAGCCGGTTCCTCGTCTGGAACACGTACCGGAGCAGCTGTTGCGTCCGGTCCATCACGCCGAGGAACTCCGGGTCGAGATGGCCCAGGATCGGTGCGGACAACGCGGCCATGACGCGCGGATGGACCATGTCCGGGCCCGGGCCGAGCAGGAGCCGGGGCGACATCGGCAGCCCCGGAACGGGCCCCGGCGGGCCCTCGCGCACGGTGCGCGTCATGGTCGACCTCCGTTTGCGGTCTCGTCCCGGCGGCGTGGCGCGGCCGTAGTCGGGTGACGACGGTGCGCGGCGCTCGTCCGCTCACGGTACCGCGATCGGACCGCGAACGCGGGTTCAGGCCTCGCGGGCGACCGCGACCCGGGCGGCCACGCCCCGCCCGGTCTGGGCCAGCACCACCGCCGCCACCACGAAGGCGGCCCCGACCATCTGCAGCGTGTCCAGCCGCTCGCCCAGCACCAGCACCGCCAGGGTGATGGCAAAGACCGGTTCCATGGTGCTCACGAGCGCGGCGTGGGCGGCACCGATGCGGCTCACCCCGGCATAGAAGGCCTGGATCGCGACCGCGGTGGAGAGGATCGCGATCCCCACCAGACCGGGCCACGACCGGGCCGGGATCTGCCAGGGGAGCGCCGGCTCCCGCACGGCGGCGGCGATCACCACGAGCACCAACCACGTGCCCACGATCATCAGTCCCGCCGCGACCAGCGGCGGCACGTCGCCCTCCGCGCCTGGCGCGCCGTCGTGGCCGCCGGCCGGGGCCCGCCGAGGCCCCGGAATGGCTCCCCGACGCTCCCCGGCGACGCGGGCAGACAGCACGATGTACCCGCTGTAAATCACCGGCGACGCGACGGCCAGCGCGACGCCCAGGGGACTCGTGCCGGCCTCGACACCGCCGATTGTCAACGCGGCACCGAACGTGGCGATCCCCAGGGCGACCCAGGGGCGCCGCCCCTCGAACGACTGGCCGAAACGCATGGCGAGGACGGCGACCAGGGCAGGGTACAGGTAGAGCAGCAGCGCGACGAGACTGACCGGCGCGTACTGCACGGCCGCGTAGTAGGTGGCGGCGTTGCCGGAGAAGACCATGCCCAGGCCGAGGAAGACGGCCACCTGCCGCCGCGACATCCGGCGCAGGGCCGCCCTGCTGGCCGGCTGCAGGGCGATCCACGCCAGGGTCAGCGCGGCGCCCAGCGTGAACCGCCAGACCAGCAGTGCCAGCCAGTCGGTGCCGGCCGCGTAGACGCCCTTGGCCAGCAGGGGACCGGATCCGTACCCGCATGCCGACACCACGACCAGGGCGATTCCCAGCAGCCGGCGCCGACGCATCGGGCGAGCCTAGCAGCCGCGTTGCGACCGCGAGGCACGGTCGTGACAGGTGCGCGCCGGCCACCCGGCACGGACTAGGCGTGGCCGGGCGGCCCGATCCCGTCCCCGGCGTCAGGCCGTGGCGCCATGGGCCGAAGGCCCCCCGGTCGGTCGCCCCGGCCGTGCCCGGTCGGACCGAAATGGGTAGACTCTCTGGGTTACGACCGACACGCGCGTGCGGTCGGCGGACGTCAGCGAGGACTCCTGCGACGGCTACGCTGTACCCCCCCACGACACAGCGGGTCCGACGGGCTCCCACCGTGGTCGACTACGTCAACATCCGGTGGGTCGACGAATGGTGCAAGCGGTGCAACATCTGCGTCGAGATCTGCCCGAAGGATTCACTGGTCCTGACGCACGATGCGATCATCGAGGCCGAGAACTGCATCCGATGCGGGATCTGCGAGCGCTACTGCCCGGATCTCGCGATCGAGGTGATCCCGGCCCGGATCCCGGGGGCGGCCGAGACCGTCGCCGCGTCTCACGAGGAACCACGCGGCCGGGCCCGCGTTCCCGGTCGGGCCGGCCCGCCGGACACCGCCCGCGGACCCGCCGTGGCCGGCACCGATCCCAGCCGTGGCATCACGGACGTCGAGAGCGCCCCCGACGTCGACCGGGCCAACCCGACCTAGGAGGCGGAACGAGACATGGCCAAGCGGCTCCTCCAGGGCAACGAAGCGGTGCTCCTGGGAGCAGTGAAGGCGGGTGCCACCTACTTCGCGGGCTACCCGATCAGTCCCAGCAGCGAGATCCTCATGGCCGCGTCCGTCTACGCGGCGAGCCATCCGGAATTCCGGTTCCTCCAGGAGGAGGACGAGATCGCGAGCGCCAACGCGATCATCGGGGCCAGTCTTGCTGGCGCCAAGTCCTTCACCGCCACCTCCGGCCCCGGCTTCAGCCTGATGCAGGAGGCGATCGGCTACGCGCACAAGCTCCGCGTGCCGACGGTCTTCGTGGACGTCCAGCGCGTCGGACCCGCCACCGGCATGCCGACCATGCCGGGGCAGGGGGACATCCTGCAGACGCGCTACGGGTCGTCGGGCGACTACACGAGCATCGTCTTCTACCCGTCGTCCGTGGCGGAGTGCTACGAGTACACGATCCACGCGTTCAACTGCGCCGAGGAGAGTGAGTCCCCGGTGATCCTCCTCTCGGACGCGTTCCTCGGCCACCTGAACGAGGTGGTCGACCTCGACACCATCCAGGTGCCGGTGGTCCCGCGCACGCTCGAGCCGCTCGCCTCGGGTCACACGCGGCTGTTCAGCGGCGTGGCCACGTACCCGGACGGCGAGCCGGCGACCGCGGATGGCGACGAGTTCATCCGGCAGTACGAGGAATCCAAGGCCCTTCGTCTGCAGGTGGCCGAGCGGTACGCCTTCTACGAGTACGGCTGGAACAAGGACTCGGACACCCTGGTGATCGCGTTCGGGATCACCAGGCGGATCGCGCAGCCGCTGGCACCCTACTTCGCGCTCTTCCGGCCGATCCGGATCTGGCCTGTCCTCCAGGACCAGCTTCGCGAGATCGCTGCACGCTACAAGCGGCTGGTGGTGATCGAGGGGAGCGACGGCCAGTACGCCAGCGTCGTCGAGCGGGTGCTCTACCGCGACGTGTACCGCGTGCCGCTCCTCGGCGGCCGCATGAGCCTCGAGGCAGTCCGCGAGGGGCTGGACCGGATCGGCCTGCTCCCGCGCGAGCTCGCCGAGACGGCGGTCTCCTGAGCACGCACGGGCAGCCCCCAGAACCGAGGTCCGCACCGCAGATGTCATACAAGGACAAGATCAAGACCGATCTCTTCCCCACCATCTGGTGCCCTGGCTGCGGGATCGGCCTCATCATGACCCAGCTGGCCATGGTGATGGACGAACTGGGCCTGGACAAGTCGAACACGGTCATGGTGACGGGGATCGGATGCACCGGGCGCATGGGCGCCTACATGCAGTTCGACTCGGTCTACACGCTGCACGGCCGCACCATCCCGGTCGCGGAGGCGATCGCCACCGTCCGCCCCGAGCTCAACGTCATCGTCGTCTCCGGCGACGGTGACCTGACCTCGATCGGCGGCAACCACCTCCTCCACGCGATCCGGCGGAACCCGCGCATCACCGTGCTCTGCAACAACAACGAGATCTACGGCCTCACCGGCGGCCAGACGGGTCCCACCACGCCCGTCGGCACCAAGACCGTCTCCTCCCCGGCCGGTTCCGTCTACAGCCCGGTGAACCTGCAGGGGCTCGTGAACACCAACGCCAACGCCTTCTACGCGAAGACGACGGTCTACCACCAGGGCCAGCTGCGTAAGGCGATCAAGGAAGCCATCGAGTGGCCCGGGTTCTCCTTCGTCGACATCACCAGCCAGTGCATCGAGAACAACGGCCGCCGGATCGGGTTCCCGAGCGCGAACGAGATGCTCAACTACTTCAAGAAGGAGTACCGGCAGGCTCCGCCAGGGTCCACGCAGCTGGCCTACCACCAGCTCGGGATCGTCAAGGGCACGCCGGCCACCGCCGAGCCGGTGCCCGCTGGGGCAGGTTCGGGGAAGGGGAGCGGCGAGGCATGACCGAGCACGCGATCGCCATCGACGGCGTTGGCGGGCAGGGTGTGCGCGTCATCGGCAACACGATGGCGACCCTGCTGGGCGCCATGGGGTACGAGGTGACGCTCCTCTACGATTACGACTCCAGTGTCCGCGGCGGGATGAGCGAGGCGTTCCTGAAGTACGCGGATGAGCCGATCTCCAACCCCGTGGTGGAGCACGCGGACGTCACGCTCCGCCTGGCGGACCGTGGCCCCAACCACCTGGAAAGCCGGTACGTCGTCTGCGACATCGGGCTGGCGAAGCCGGGCGAGGACGCAGAGGAGATCCCCTTCCTCGAGCTGGGGGTCAAGCACTTCGGGCGCGACCTGTTCGGCAACATGATCGCCCTCGGGCGCCTGCTTCGGCTCGCGGGCGTCTCCTTCGACGAGGAGGCGCTCGCGTCAGCGCTCCCCGCGAAGTACCGCGAGGAGAACATCGGGGCGGTTCGCTACGGGTACGACCTGACCCCCGAGCAGATCCGCCGGATCGTGCCCGAGGAGGCTGCCGGCCGGTTCGCCGGTCGCTACGCGGACGCCGTCATGTCCGGGTCCCGGCCTGCCGAAGCGATCGAGGTGGCCTCGCAGCACGTGGCGGCGTGACCCGTTGACCTCCGTCGGGCCCG
>JAKAHX010000086.1:0-1792 GCA_021814735.1 Chloroflexota bacterium
AACAGCATCGGCAACCCCTCCACCGAGATCGTGAAGTACTTCCTGCAGATGCACTACGGCATCAAGCAGGACTACCGCCAGCCGTTCCTGATCAGGCCGATGGGGAACTGACGCAGGGAGCCACTGCCGCGGCCAGCCCCCGCCCTCGACGGCCGGGGCCGGGTGTCGACGGCGCGGGTATCCTGCAACGGGGACCTGCGCCGGGCGTCGCGGCACATCCCGCTCGAGGCATGACCGTGGCCGTGCGCGCTCGTTTCCTGGCTGGCTCCGCTGCCGTCCTCCTGGCGGTCTCGCTGGTGCCGACCGGCGTCCATGCCGCGCCGGCGCCCGGGGGAGCCGTGCCCCGGGGGGCCCCGTCTGCGGCCCTCGCCACCACGGAGCTCGCCACCACGGGCCTCGTCCCCGGGGGCCTCGCCACGACGTCGACGGGAAGCGCCACGTCCGCGGAAGACGCAGAGCACGACGTGCCGGTGCGCGCGCCGGTGGGCCTGGCGCGGGTCCTGCAGGACGGACTCGCGTCGCTCGCCCGGGCGGTCCAGCCGGCCGGGATCGTCCGTGCCGGTGGCTTGCCGCAGGCGGCGGTCGCCGCCGGACCGGAGATCCCCGTCACGGTGACCATCGCGGCGGCGGACCGCGCCGCGGTGGAGTCGGCCATCGCGTCCCTGGGCGGGCGGGTGGCGAACCGCGACCCGAGCGGCGTGGAGGCGTACGTGCCGCAGCGGTCGCTCGTCGAGCTGGCCGGTGTCCCGGGGGTCGGGCGGATCGCGCCCATCTACCGGCCGGTCCCCGCCGCCACGCTGGCCAGCGCCGTCACGCTGCAGGGGGCCGCGGCCTGGCAGGCGGCCGGGACCAGTGGCGCCGGGGTGAAGGTGGGGATCATCGACGGAGGGTTCTCGGGGATGGCCCCGCTCCTGGGCGTGGACCTGCCGGCGACGGTGCACGCGCGCTGTTACACGGCCGTCGGCACGTACACCTCGAGCCTCTCCGCGTGCGACCAGGGCGGCGAGATCCACGGGACCGCGGTGGCCGAGGCGGTGGCGGCCATGGCGCCCGGCGCCTCGCTCTGGATCGCCGATCCGACCTCGCAGGATGACCTGCTCGCCACGATCGACTGGATGACGTCGAACGGGGTCCGGATCATCAACGCGTCCTGGACCGACACGGGTTTCGAGGGACCGGGGGACGGCACCAGCCCGTACCCCGACACGGCCTATGCGCTGGTGGACCGGGCCGTCTCGGAGGGGGCGCTCTGGGTGAACGCGGCCGGCAACTCCGGCGACCAGGGGTGGATCGGCCCGTGGCGGGAGGACGCGAACGGGTGGCTCGAGTTCTCGGGCACCGACACGTCCAATCGGCTCACGCTGCAGGGGGGCGACCACGTGGTCGTCACGATGCGCTGGTCCGACCCGTGGGGCCATGCCACGGACGACTACGACCTGGGCCTCTACCTGGCAGGCGACCCGGTGCCGGTGGCCACCTCCACCAACCTGCAGAACGGGACCGGGGACCCCGTGGAGACCCTCGAGTACGACGTGCCGGCGACGGCCGAGTACGAGATCTCCGCCCACCGGCACGCCGGCGGGTCGGCCGCGCGCGTGCAACTCCTGGTCCAGTCGGAGTCCGAGTCACCGCTGCAGTACCAGTCGCCGGAAGACACGCTGACCGCGCCCGCGGACGGCCGCAACCCGGGCATGCTCGTGGTGGGCGCCGTCGACGTCGGCGACCCGGGCACCGTCGAGTCGTACAGCGGACGCGGTCCGACCCTGGACGGCCGCATCAAGCCGGACCTGGT
>JAKAHX010000086.1:1892-6761 GCA_021814735.1 Chloroflexota bacterium
CGCCCGCGGACGGCCGCAACCCGGGCATGCTCGTGGTGGGCGCCGTCGACGTCGGCGACCCGGGCACCGTCGAGTCGTACAGCGGACGCGGTCCGACCCTGGACGGCCGCATCAAGCCGGACCTGGTCGCCGCGGATTGCGCCGACACCCGGGTCCTGGCGCCGTTCTGCGGCACGAGCGAGTCGGCGCCGTTCGTCACCGGCGCCGCCGCGGACCTGCTCTCCGCGAACCCGACCTGGACGACCGCGCAGCTGATCTCCTACCTGACGGCGCACGCGGCGGCGATCGGCTCCCCGGTGCCCAACTCGAACGCCGGGTGGGGGCGGCTGACGCTCGGGTCCCCGCCGAACGTGCCCGCCGGGCTGCGCTTGGCGGATGAGCCGGTCGGCGGGGTCGCCGGCGCCGCCCTGGTCCCGCAGCCCGTGGTGGAGATCGTGGACGCGAGCGGACGGCGGGTCACCGCCGGTCCGGGCGCCACGCTGCCGGTCACGCTCTCGGTGCAGCCCGTGGCGGGCGGGAGCGGCGCGCCACCGGCCGGCCTGACGTGCACCGGCGGCACCACCGTAGCGGCCGTCGCCGGCGTGGCCCGGTTCTCCGGCTGCGTCCTGCCCGGCGCCGCGACCGGCGTGACCCTCGTGGCCAGCGCGACGGGAACGTCTCCGGCGACGACGGACCCGTTCGACGTCGCCCCCGCGGGCGTGCCGGTCCCCGGTCTCTCGCTCGCGTCGTCGGCGAGCGTCATCACCTGGGCCACCGGGGTCACCCTGGCCGTCCGGCTCGGCGTCCCGTCCGGCGGACCCTCGCCCGCGGGCCGCACGATCGAGTTGCAGACCTCGCCGGACCTGGTCGACTGGTCCACGGCTGCCGTGCTCACCGCCGACGCGACCGGTGGCGCGGCGCTCGTCTATCGCCCGCCCACCAACCTGTGGTACCGGGCCGTGCTCGCGGGCGGGTCGGACCTGGGCGCCGCCGTGTCCGCCCCGACGCGCGTGGTGGTCCGGCAGCTGGCGCTCCTGCGGCCCGCGTGGGGCACGACCACGCCCGTGCTGGGACGGGGCAGCACCGTGACGTTCACGGTCACCATGCGCCCCTCTCGGCCCGAGCTTCCCGTGCCGATGGCCGCATTCCGCGTCTACGCGCTGGTCGCCGGCCGCTGGGTGCTCGCCGCGCAGCAGACCGTCCGGGCGAACGCGTCGGGGATCGCCGTCCTCGACTGGCGGTTCTCGACGCCCGGCCGATGGTACGTTCAGGCGGCCGCGGTGCCCACGCCGCTCAACGCGAACAGTGTCTGGAGCCCGCCGGACCGGGTGCTGATCACCTGACGCGCGGCCCCCGCCCGCGCCGGCGCGGGCGACGCGAGGCGGGTGGTCAGTCGCGGGCGCGCCACGGCAACCCGAACCGGCGGCGCGGTGGCTCCGGCGCGGCGCCGGGCTCCGCGATGCCGGCCAGGATCGAGGCGAGGAGCCCGAGGCGCTCGGCGGGTTCCGAGCGCGGCGCGGCACGGACCACCGGGTTCCCCTCGTTGACCGCCCTGGCGAACAGCAGGTCGTGGTACGGGAGTTCGAGCGTGACGGTGGTCCCCAGCGTCTCCTCGATGTCCGAGCGCCGCAGGGGCTCGTGCGCGAAGAGGTGGTTCACCACGTGGAGGACCCGGTCGCCCAGGTGGCGCTGGCCCAGCACCTGCTCCACGGCGACCAGCGCGCGCAGCGACGGGATCTCGGCCAGCGTGACCAAGACGATCCGATCCGCGTCGCCCAGCACCGCGAGGGCGCGGGCCGAGAGCGTGGCCCCCGCATCGACCACCGTGTAGAGGTAGACGGCGCGCAGGGACGCGAGCGCTCGCGACACCTCGGCCGCGGTCAGCCGGTCGGCCTCCTCGGGATCGTCCGGCAGGCAGAAGACGTCCACCTGGTCCGCGTACCGCTCGGCCGCCTCCCGCACGCCGTCCTCGTCCGGGTAGGCCAGCAGGTCCGCGAGCCGGTGCCGCGGGCGCAGGTCGAGGTGGGTGGGGACCTGGCCCAGTGGGACCGCCAGGTCGATCAGCGCGACGCGGCCGGGCTGCCGCTCGGCGAGACCGAGCGCCACGTTGACGGCCATGGTGGTCGTCCCGACGCCGCCCTTGGCGCCGAAGAAGGCGATGACCTGGTGCTGCCGCGTGGCCGGGGCGGGGGGGATGGGGGCGGGCACCGCACCGCCCGAACGCTGGAACCGGAGGCTCAGGGCGTCCACCCGGGCTTCCAGCTCCCGGGCGTCGTACGGCCGGACGATCACGTCATCGGCGCCCGCCTCGAGCAGCCGGACACGCTCGTCGACGTCCCTCGTGCGGGCCACGCAGAGGACGGGGAGGGGTGCCGCGGAGGGCATCGAGCGCAGCTCGCGCACCAGGTCCCCGGCGTCCGGTGCGGCCGTGTCGGCGTCCCCGCCCGGCGGGTCGATGATGAGCAGGGCGTGCGCGGGTGCCTGCTCGATCAGGGCGGCGCGATCGTCCACCACGTCCACGGCATGGCCCGCGTTGCGGAGGATCTCTCCGATCCGGTCGGCCTCGGCCGGGTCGGCCTCAAGCAGGAGGATCGAGCTCGGGGGCACGGTGCTACTCCGATGCGGGCAGGCGATGGACGGCGACAGTCTAGCAGTGGCCCGGGTGCTATACTCCGCCGGTCCTTTCAGCTCCACCGCCGTGCGTGCCTCCAGGCTGGCGCGGCCGAGCGGGGCATATCCCATGGGAAGGAGACCGTTGGCGCATGCGCCGATATGAACTCATGCTCGTCCTGCGGCCGGACCTGGCCGAGGACCGCGTCCAGGCCACCCTGGACCGCATCACGCGCTCGATCAGCGCGTCCGAGGGCCAGCTCGTGAAGGTGAGCCCCTGGGGCCGCCGCCGGCTGGCGTACCAGATCGGTCCTCATCACGAGGGCTCCTACTACATCGTGCTGTTCGACGCCCCCGCGCAGGCCGTGGAGGAGATCGAGCGCGGCCTCCGGATCACCGAGGAGCTCCTTCGCTTCCTCGTCACGCGTGTGGAGCGGCCGGCGGCGCGGCGTGCGGACGTCGAGGTCGCCCCGCCCGAGGAGGAAGAGGAGCCGCAGGGCGAGTTCATCGACGAGTCGGAGAGCGAGGCGGCGCCCGCCGCCATCGACTGACGTCGTCGGGCCGCGATCATCCAGCATCGCCTCGGGCGCGAGCGGGAGCAGGCCATGTCGCTCAACAAGTGCATGATCATCGGCAACCTCGGGCGGGATCCCGAGATGCGCTACACGCCCGGGGGGCAGGCCGTCACCCAGTTCACGGTGGCGGTCAACCGCAACTTCAAGGGGGCGAACGGCGACTGGCAGGAGGAGACGGAGTGGTTCCGCGTCGTGGCCTGGGGGCCGCTGGCGGAGCGGACGGCCGGCTACCTGCGCAAGGGTCGCAAGGTCTACGTGGAGGGGCGCCTCCAGACCCGGCAGTGGGAAGACCGCGAGGGCCAGAAGCGCTACACCACGGAGCTGATCGCGCAGACCGTCACCCCCCTGGATGCACGCCCGCGCGAGGAGGCCGAGGGGATGGAGGCCGTGGCCGGGCGCCCGGGGCGCGGCGAGCCCGCTCCCGTGGGCGACGCCGGCGACGATACCTACACCGACCTGGACGACCTGCCCTTCTGACAAGACGAACCCGGACGGGCGCCGCCGATGCGACCGGTGCGGCGTCCGGACCTGACCACGAACGAGAGGATTGCGAACCGTGCCGCCTGCCAAGTCCAAGAAGCGCGACGACTACTACCGCGATCGGCGTCGGCGCAAGGTCTGCGCCTTCTGCGCCGACAAGGCCTCGCACATCGACTACAAGGAAGTGAACCGCCTGCGCCGCTACCTCTCGGAGCGCGCGAAGATCGAGCCGCGGCGGAAGACCGGCACCTGTGCCGAGCACCAGCGGCAGCTCTCCGTGGCGCTCAAGCGCGCCCGCCACGTCGCCCTGCTGCCGTACGCGCCGCAGCACCTGCGGCCCTGATACGGCGGCGTGCCAGGGACCGCCGCGCCCGGCCGGGCCGGCGTGCAGCCTGGCCGCACGTTCCCGACCCGGTCGCCGCACCCGTGGCCGGGTCGCCCGACGATCGCGTCGGCACATGACCCTGCCGTGACCGCGGATGCCGGGACACGGCAGGGTCCGGATCCGTCCCTGCCCGCCGGCCGCCAGGTCCGCTGATGGACCTGCTGCTCCTCGGCGTCGCGCTGCTGCTGATCCTGCTGGGCGCCGAGCTGTTCACCAACGGCGTCGAGTGGATGGGGCATCGGCTCGACCTGGCCGAGGGGGCGGTGGGGAGCGTCCTCGCGGCCGTCGGCACGGCCATGCCCGAGACGATGATCCCGCTGGTGGCCATCGGGATGTCCGCCAGCGCCGACCACGGCACGCAGGCGGACATCGGCATCGGGGCGATCCTGGGCGCGCCCTTCATGCTCTCCACGCTGGCGTTGTTCGTGACCGGCGTGGCAGTCCTGGCACGGGCGCGGCGTCACGGCGGCGGCGACCGGCTCGAGATCGACCCCCAGGTGATCGCGGCGGACCTTCGCACGTTCGCGCTCGCCTACGGCCTGGCGGTTGCCGCCGCGTTTCTCCCCGCGGCGCTGGCGCCCGGGAAGATCGCCGTGGCAGGCCTCCTGCTGATCCTCTACCTCCGCTACGTCCGGGCGCACCTGGGGGCCGAACGGGCCGAGGGGGCCGCCGACGGCCTGCGACCGCTCCGCTTCCGCCGCCTGGACCCCCGACGCCACCAGCGCTCGCCGCGCCTCCGGCTGATCGGCCTCCAGGTGGCGGTGGCCATGATCGCGATCGTCGGAGGGGCCGTGGTCTTCGTGGGTGCCGTGGAGGACCTGGCCGCCGGGGTGGGCGTGA
>JAKAHX010000087.1 GCA_021814735.1 Chloroflexota bacterium
CGGCCATTTCCAGCTGAAGAGCGGGCGCCACGCGGAACGCTACCTGGAGAAGTTCCAGGTCCTGCAGTATCCCGACGCGGTCTCCGAGCTGTGCGGCCACCTGGCCGCACTCGTCTCCGGGCCGGAGGGCTCCGCGGTGGACGTGGTGGTGGGACCCACCACCGGCGGGGTGATCCTCGCGTTCGAGGTCGCCCGGCAGCTTGGCGTGCGGGGCATCTTCGCGGAGGAGGTTCACGACCCGGATGGCACGACGCGGCGCGAGTTCCGCCGAGGCTTCCAGCTCGCCGAGGGCGAGCGGGTCCTGCTGGTAGACGACATCCTGACCACCGGCGGCTCGCTGCTGGCAATGCTCCCCCCGATCGAGGCCGCGGGCGCCGAGCTGGTCCTGGCGGCGGTGTTGGTGGACCGCTCCGGCGGCCTGCGGAGCGTCACGTCTCCGGTGAGCGGCCACGCCTACCCGGCCCACGCGCTCTGGACGCTGGAGCTGCCCACCTACGATCCGGGTCCCGCGAGCTGCCCGGGATGCGCCGCGGGTCGCGAACTCGAAGTCCCCGGCTCCAGCGGCACCAAGCGCGGGGTCGTCGCGGAGACCATCGCGGAGGGCGAGGCGTCCGGTCGCCGCGGCCCGGGCATGCCTCCGGCGCCCGCCCAGCAGACCCCGTCCGGCGCGCCGCCCACGACGCTCGGTCCCGCGACCTGACGCCGGGATACGCGGCCCTGGCAAGGTCCGCCCCGGATCGGCGGCCTATCCCGGCGACCGCTGGGCGCCGGGATACGACGCTCGGCCTCAGGGACGGTGCCGAACGGCCCTTGACGCGGACTTCGCTACAATCCTGACCAGCGTCCCGCCGCGTCCGGTCCCATCCCCTGCTCTCTCCGCGCGGTCCCGCCACCGTCGATCGATCGTTCCGAGGTCACGAACGCCGACTCATGACGCGCTTCCAGAGGCTGGCACTCACCACCGCGATCGCCACGTACATCCTCGTCGTCATCGGCGCCATCGTGCGCGGGACCGACTCCGGCATGGGCTGTCCGGACTGGCCCCTCTGCCACGGACAGATCATCCCGTCCACCACGGACTACCACCCGTGGCTGGAGTGGTTCCACCGGTTCATCGCGATGATCATCGGGTTCCTGGCCCTGGGCGTGGCGGTCCTGGCCTGGCGCGGCTACCGCACGCGACGATCGATCCTCTGGCCGTCGCTGATCGCGGTGGTGGTGGTGCTGATCCAGGCCGCGCTCGGTGCGATCACGGTGGCCGAGAACAACGCGGGCGACACGGTGACCGCCCACCTGGCCACGGCCATGATCCTGCTCGGGATCCTGGTCTACATCGCGATCCGTTCGCGCTACCCGGACGCCCTGCCGGCACGGGGGAGCAGCCAGCGGTTCACGCTGCTCGCCGCCTTGGCGGCCGCATCGATCTACGCACTGCTCCTCTTCGGCTCCCACGTGACCGCCACCGAGGCGGCGCTGGTCTTCCCCGACTGGCCGCTGTTCAACGGATCGCTGATCCCGTCCTTCCAGCAGCACCCGGCGGAGGAGATGGCCCAGTTCCTCCACCGGGTCGTGACGGTCGTTGCGGGCCTGATCCTGCTCGTGACGGCCTGGGCGGCGATGCGCCAGCCTCGGCACCGGCGCGGCACGGTCGTGGCCATGGTGCACTCGGCCCTCGCGCTGTTCGTCATCCAGGTCTTCGTCGGTGCGGCACAGATCTTCACCTCGCTCGCCGACTGGGCCGTGGCGCTCCACGTCGCGCTCGCGGCGGCGATCTGGGCGCTCACCCTCGCGGCGACCATCCACAGCTACTACCTGACCCGCCTCGACGCAGTCCCGGCCACGGCGGGCGGCGGAACCGCCACGCAGGGATCGGACGGTCCCGGGCACGGCGAACGCACGGACCTCGGCCCCGCGGGGCTCTCGGCATTCACGGCCCGCATCCCGGCAGGTGGGATCCCGGCGTTCGTGGCCGACGGTGGCCGCTCGGTATCCGTGGCCCGCATCCCGGCGGACGACGCGTTCCTGCCGCCCGGGACCCACGACCTGACCAGCGACCTGCTCGACCGCGCCCCCTTCACGCCGGCCGTCGGCGAGGTCACCGGGCCGCCCGGGTGGCGTGCGCGGATCGGCGCGTACGTGGCGCTCACCAAGCCGCGGATCATCGAGCTGCTGCTGGTCACCACGGTCCCCGCCATGGTCCTTGCGACACGTGACGTGCCGGGAATCCGCGTCGGCTCGTGGCTCGCGCTGGTGGTGGCCACGCTGATCGGCGGCGCGCTGGCGGCGGGTTCCGCCAACGCCATCAACTGCTACATCGACCGGGACATCGACGAACTGATGTCGCGGACCCGCCGGCGCCCCCTGCCGGCGCACACCGTGGATCCGGAGAACGCGCTGATCTTCGGCCTGGCGCTGGGCGTCCTCTCCTTCGCCTGGCTCACCATCTTCGCCAACCTGCTGGCGGCGTTCCTGGCCCTCCTGGCGATCGCGTTCTACGTGGTGATCTACACGCTGCTGCTCAAGCGGAGCACGCCGCAGAACATCGTGATCGGCGGGGCGGCGGGCGCGCTGCCGCCGGTGATCGGCTGGGCCGCCGTGACGGGCAGCGTCGCGCTCCCCGCGCTGTTCCTGTTCCTGATCGTCTTCTACTGGACGCCGCCTCACTTCTGGGCGCTCTCCCTGCGGCTCTCCCGCGACTACGAGGCGGCCGGGATCCCGATGCTTCCCGTGGTGAAGGGGGTGCGGGAGACGAACCGGCAGATCGTGCTCTACACGGTCCTGCTGGTGGGCCTGACGCTGGTCTTCGCGCTGGTCGCAGGCATGGGCCTGGTCTACACGCTGGGGGCCGCCATCCTTGGCGCGCTCTTCCTCCGGCAGGCGCTGGTCCTCTGGCGGGACGGCACCGGCGCCGGCGCGATCCGCCTGTACCGGTTCTCCATCACGTACCTGACGCTCCTGTTCGCGCTGGTCGCCCTGGACGTCCTGCTGCCCATCGCCCTGTAGCGATCTGTAGGCCTAATGACCCCCAGTCTAGGGGCCATTTGCCGGCGAGAAGGGGCCATTCGGGGTATGATCGACGCCCCTGCCGGGTCCTGAAGCAAGCGCACGAGGTGGTCTCCTGAGCGTGCAGCTGTTCCCGCGCCTTCGATCGGTCGTCGCGGCCGCGGCCCTCTCCGGGCTCGCGCCGACGGCCGGCGGCCCCGGCACCGTCTGCCCTCTCGTACCCGGCGTGCCCGGCTCGGACCCGGGGACGCGGATCGTCGCCCGGCAGCTGCCCAGCGCGTTGGTGGCAATCACGGCGGAAGGAGTCAGTTGATGGCCGCACGGGCAGAGGCGCTGCCGGCACCCGTCCACGGCGAACGCCAGGGCGTGGACACCGCGCTGGTGGGGATGCTCCTCTTCATCGCCAGCGAGATCATGTTCTTCGCCGGGCTCTTCGGCACCTACTTCAGCATCCGCGCCCTGCACGCGGTCTGGCCGCCGCCGGGGTTCACGCTGGACCTCGGGCTGGCGGCGGTGCTGACCGTCATCCTGGTCTCCAGCTCCTTCACCATGCAGTACGCCGTCGCGGCTATCCGGCGCGGCGACCGGACCGCGATGATCCGCGGGCTGACGGTCACCCTGATCCTCGGCGTCGTCTTCCTGTGTGGCCAGCTGTACGACTACGCGACCCTGGGGTTCGGGATCAGCAGCGGCGTGTACGGCACACTCTTCTTCACCATGACCGGCTTCCACGGCGCGCACGTGCTGGGTGGCGTGATCGCGATGACCGTGGTGCTGCTGCGCGGCATCAACGGGCAGTTCTCCGCACGGCATCACACCGCGGTCGAGGCCGTCAGCATCTACTGGCACTTCGTTGACGTGGTCTGGATCGGCCTCTTCTCCACGCTCTACCTGCTCCGCTAGTTCCAGCGTGGCACGCGGCCCACCGCCCGGGGCACGCGCCACGGCCAAGTGAGGACCCGACGCTCCACTCGCTGCCCCGCGCGCAGGTCGCGCGGCGCCCTCCCGCCTCCACGCGGACCGTCCACCGGCCGTCGCGCACGCCCCCGGCGCCTCCCCGGCGCGGCCGAGCGCGGACTGGTGCGCTCGTCGCGGGCTGCCTGGCGGCGTGTGCGTGGCTCCTGGCAGGCTGTGGCATGCTGGGGGTGGGCGGCGCAGGTCCGGCTGGCGCCCAGGCGAGCGTCATCGTCGTGGGCGCCGGCGGGCTCGACGGCCATCCGGCCCCGGCGTTTCGCCTGCAGGACCTGCAGGGGCAGACCGTGGACCTGGCATCCTTCGCTGGACGCCCGGTGGTCGTGAACTTCTGGGCCTCCTGGTGCATCCCCTGCCAGCAGGAGTTCCCCTTGTATCGGCAGGCGCTCGGGCAGTACGCGGCGCAGGGGCTGGAGGTGCTGGGCATCATCTACGACGACACGCCCGACCGGGCTCGCGCCTTCATGCGCCGGGAGGATGCAACCTGGCCGGCGCTGATCGACCCGGAGGGAGCCGCGGCGCGCGCGTACCGCGTGGCCGCCATCCCCACCTCGTTCTTCGTGGACCGGCACGGCGTGATCCGCGCCGCGAGCTACGGCCCGCCTCCGGCGGATGCGCTGGCGTCGTACCTGCGCCAGATCGTCGGGTCGTGACGGGACAGGGGACACCGCTCGCGGGTGGCATGGCTGGAGCGAGCGGCGCGGGCGGCGCGGGCGGCGACGCGATCGTCCTGGAACGGCTCACCAAGCGATACGACGGGCGCGCCGTGGTCGACGAGCTCGACCTGACCGTCCGGCAGGGCGAGCTGTTCGCCCTCCTCGGGCCGAACGGTGCCGGCAAGACGACGACGGTCGAGATCGTCGAGGGTTACCGGACACCCGACGGTGGCACGGTCCGCGTCCTCGGCTGGGATCCTCGCCGGGACGCGCGCAAGCTCCGCCCATCCCTGGGGCTGATGCTGCAGACGGGTGGCCTCTACTCGCAGCTCCGACCGATCGAGGCACTGGAACTCTTCGCGTCCTTCTACCCGGACCCGCTGGAGCCGATCGGGCTGCTCGCACAGGTCGGGCTCGCGCACGTGGCCCGCAGCCGCTACCGGGATCTCTCGGGCGGCGAGCGGCAGCGCCTGAGCCTCGCGCTGGCGATCGTGGGCCGTCCGCGGCTGGCCATCCTGGACGAGCCGACTGCGGCGATGGACGCCCAGGCCAGGCGCGAGACGTGGCGGATCCTGCGTGCGCTCCGGGATGGCGGCACCACCATCCTGCTGACCACCCACTTCCTCGACGAGGCGGAGGCGCTGGCCGACCGGGTCGCGATCATCGACCACGGGCGGCTGATCGCCCTGGGGACGCCGGCCGAGCTGCGTCGGGGGCTCGGCACGCTGCACCCCGATGCGACGACCATCGGCGCCGCCCCCGACCTCCGCGAGGTCCGACTGGAACTGGCCGCGCCGCTGGACGCGGAGCGGCTCGCCCAGGTGGGCCGGTTGCGCGGCGTGCAGGCGCTGCGGATCGACCGGCCGGGCGTGTACGTCCTCCGGACGGCGTCCGCCGGGGACCTGCTGGTCGAGATCGCCACCTGGCTCCTCGCCGTGGCCATCGAACCACTCGCGATCCGCGTGGGCCAGGGCAGCCTGGAGGACGTCTTCCTCCGACTGGTCGGCGAGGGCGAGGCGCCCGGGGCCGACGCGGGCGTCCCGGTGTCCGGCGGAGCCACCTCCGCAGACGGTGGCGCCGGGACGACCACCGGCGGGACGACCACGGGAGGCGCACGGTGAGCACCGCGCAGGCATGGCGCGCCTTCGTGGCGCAGGCAAGAGTGGAGCTCCTGCTCACCACCCGTCGTGGCGAGAACCTGCTCGTCACGCTGGCCATCCCGCTGCTGCTCCTGGTCTTCTTCTCGACGGTCCCGCTCCTCCCGCCGCAGTCGTGGGGCGGTCGGCAGGTGGACCAGGTGGTGCCGGGGATCCTGGCGCTGGCGATCGTCTCGACCGGGCTCGTCTCGCTGGGGATCGCCACGGCCTTCGAGCGCGCCTATGGCGTCCTCAAGCGCCTCGGCGGCTCGCCGCTGCCCCGCCCTGCGCTGCTCGGTGCGAAGACGCTGGCCGTGGTGGTGACCGAGATCCTGCAGGTGGTGCTGATCGTCGCCGTCGGCGCGTTGCTGGGATGGGCGCCTCGCGGCGGGATCGTGGACGGCGTGGTGACGGCGCTGCCCTGGCTGCTCCTGGGCTCCATCGCGTTCTGCGCCCTCGGCCTGCTTCTCGCGGGCGCCCTGCGCGCGGAGGCCGTGCTCGCCCTGGCCAACGGGATCTACCTGGTCTTCCTGCTGCTCGGCGGGATCATCATCCCGCTCGACCACCTGCCGGCGGTGATCGCGGTGCCGGCCTCCTTCTTGCCGCCGGCCCAGCTGGCAGGGCTCCTGCGCGGCACGCTGGAACCGGGCGGGGTCGTCGATCCATTGCAGGCAGCCGGGCTGGCCGCCTGGGCCGTGGCACTGGTGGCCGCGACGCTCCTGACCTTCCGGCCCGACTAGCCTGCACGGCGGGGCCAGGCGCGGCCGGGCGTCGGGGATGGCGCCCCGTCCCCGTTGACGGCGCCCCGTCGCTACGGCCGGCGCCCCGTCCTGGCCCGCGCCCGCAGCGCATAAGGAACGACCCCGGGAGGCGGGTCCCAGGGTCGTTCGGTCAGGATGCAGATTGGTTGCGGGGGACGGATTCGAACCGCCGACCTTCGGGTTATGAGCCCGACGAGCTGCCG
>JAKAHX010000088.1 GCA_021814735.1 Chloroflexota bacterium
TCGGCGCCCTGCACGCCGGGAGGATCGTCCCCGTCTACCGGCTCACGGCGGGTGTCACGAACCCCGCGCTGCGGGGCCTGATGCGGGAGGCGCTCACCAGGTACGCGGCGTCGGTGGAGGACTACCTGCCCGCGACGGTGCGTGCCCGGCGGGGACTGCCCGACCTCGGGACGGCGCTCGAGCAGGTGCACTTCCCCGCCGATTTCGAGCAGCGCGACGCGGCCCTGCGCCGGTTGGCCTTCGACGAGCTGCTCGCCCTTCAGGTGGGGATGCTCTCCAGGGACCGCCAGCGCCGGCCTGACACCGCCGACCGGATCCTGGTCGAGGAACGTCGCTTCCGGGAAGCCGTCGCGACGGTCGAGGCGGTGCTGACCCGCCGGCTCCAGGCCCGATCGGCCGCCGCCACCGCTGCGCCGGCGATGGACGGCGGGGACGACCCGCCCGGCCCGGGCCCGGACGCCACGGAGCCGCCGGCCGCGGTGCCGGCCCCCGTCGCGACACTCACCGGGGACCAGGTGCGCGCCCTCGCGGCGATCCGGTCCGACCTCGCGTCGAGCCGGCCGATGCTCCGCCTCCTGCAGGGGGACGTCGGCTCTGGCAAGACCGCCGTCGCCGCTCTCGCCCTGGCCTTCGTGGCGGATGGCGGGCGGCAGGCCGCCCTGCTCGCGCCGACCGACCTGCTCGCGCGCCAGCATGCCGGCACGCTGGCGGCGTTCCTCGGCCCGCTGGGCCACGAGGTGACGCTCCTCACCGGCTCGCTGCCCGCGCCCGAGCGCGAGCGTTCCCTGCGGCAGATCGCCGGCACGGAAACCCAGGACGACCCCGGGTCCCCTTCGGACGGGATGGCCGACCTGTGGAGGTCGGCGGCCGGGCTCTTCGCGGACGCCGCCGGAGGCGTGCGCGAACAGGCGACCGGGGGCACGGGAGCGGGCGCGCGGTCGGTCGGGCGGGTGATCGTCGGGACGCATGCCCTGCTGCAGGAGGCGGTGCGCTTCCGGGACCTCGCCCTGGTAGTGGTCGACGAGCAGCACCGCTTCGGGGTGGAACAGCGGGACGCCCTCGCCGGGAAGGGGCGCAACCCGCACGTCCTCCTGATGACGGCCACGCCCATCCCCCAGACCCTGGCGCGGGTCTTCTACGCGGACCTCGACGTCTCGGACCTGCGGACGCCGCCGGCCGGGCGGGTGCCGATCCGCACCGGCCTCCGGGGCTTCGACCAGCTCATGGGCGACGACCCCGACCACCCGGAACGGGGGACCTGGCAGCTGCTGGCCCGCGAGCTCCTGGCCGGACACCGCGCCTTCGTGGTCGTCCCGCTGGTCGAGGACGAGGAAGCCCCCGAGGTCATGGCAGTGGAGGCCGCCGCGGCCATGGTCCGCGACGCGGTCCCGCCGGCCGCCCGGCGTGCCGGGCTCCCCGAGCTCGAGCCGCGGATCGGGATCGTGCACGGCCAGATGCCGCCGCGCGAGCGCGACGCGGTCATGGACGCGTTCCGCCGGGGCGAGGTGGGGGTCCTGGTCGGCACCACCGTCGTGGAGGTGGGGGTCGACGTGCCGGAAGCGACCGTGATGGTCATCCTCAACGCGGACCGCTTCGGCGTCGCGCAGCTGCACCAGCTGCGCGGTCGGATCGGGCGGGGCGAGTGGCCGTCCTGGTGCGTGCTGGTGTCGGACACCCAGGACGACGTGGCCCGGGCGCGACTGGAGGCGATCCGGCGCACGCGGGACGGGTTTGCGCTGGCCGAGGAGGACCTGCGCCTGCGACAGGCGGGCGACCTCCTGGGGATCGAGCAGAGCGGGCTGCCTCCGCTGCGGGTGGCCCGCCTGGACCGCCACGAGGACGCGGACCTGGTGGCGGCCGCGCGCGAGGAGGCGCTGCGCATGGTCGGCCCCGACGGCGTGCTCGACCCATCGCTTGCCGGGCTGCGGCGGGTGCTCGCCACCGGGTGGCTTGCCGGGATCGGCGCCGGGGCGGCACTGCCGGAGCCCGGCGGGCCGGATCCCGGCGTGCCGGAGTCCGGGCCCGGTGCGGCCGGGCCGGCGCGGCGGCGCACGGGGGCTGGGGATGCCTGACGCCGGCAGGGTGATCGCGGGGATCGCGCGGGGCCGACGGCTGCTCCACCCGGGGACCGGAACGCGGCCGTTCGCGGATCGCGTGAAGCAGGCGATCTTCGGGATGCTCGCGCCGGTCCTCGCGGACGCGCGCGTGGCGGACCTGTTCGCGGGCAGCGGCGCCGGCGGCATCGAGGCCCTGAGCCGCGGCGCGGCGAGCTGCGACTTCGTGGAGCGGGAGCCGGCCGCCGTCCGGGTCATCGAGGAGAACCTGCGGCGCACGGGCCTGGCGGGGCCCGCGGCGCGCGTCCACCGGTCGGACGTGGCGGGCTTCCTGTCGCGGGGCGGGGGCCCCTGGGACATCGTGCTGCTCGATCCGCCGTTCGGCGACGCTGCTATCCTCGCCGTGCTGGCGCAGCTGGGCGACGCCGGTTCGCTCGCGCCAGGGGCGCTCGTGGTGGCGCGGCACTTCTGGCGGGACGAGATGCCGGAGCGCGCGGGGCGGCTGGTGCGGCAGCGGGAACGGCGGATCGGGGAGGGCGTGGTGACGGTCTACCGGGCCGAACCGGTCGCAGCGGACACGTCGGGCCAGGGGCACGCGCCGGACGGTGCCCTCGCGGCGCCCGCGGACCGGCCGGTCCGGGCAGGGGAGGGACGGATCGTGGACGGAGGTGAACGATGAGCGTGGCCCTCTATCCGGGCTCCTTCGACCCCATCACCTTCGGGCACCTGGACATCGTCCGGCGTGCAGCCCGCGTCTTCGATCGCGTGGTGGTCGCGGTCCTCCAGAACAGCGCCAAGATCCCGATGATGGCCCGCGACGATCGGGCCGACGTCATCCGCCTGGCGGTGGACCAGGAGCTGCCGCCGGACGTGGCGCGACGCGTCTCGATCGTCTGGTTCGACGGGCTCACGGTCGAGGCGGCCCGGGATCACGGGGCGGAGTTCGTGGTGCGCGGCCTGCGCGCGGTCAGCGACTTCGAGAGCGAGCTGCAGATGGCGCACTTCAACCGCAAGCTGGCACCGGCCATCGACACGGTCTTCTTCATGACCGCCCTCGAGTACGCCTACCTCAGCTCGAGCCTGGTGAAGGAGATCGCCCGGTTCGGCGGCGACGTGCGCGGGATGGTGCCAGCGGCCGTCGCCGAACGCCTGGAGGCCGCGCTGGATCCCGACTGGAGCACGGGCCCGGCGGTGGGCTAGAATGGCGCGTCAGTCCGGGAGCGCCGCCCCGGCCCGGCGCAGGAGGTTCCCGCCATCGACATCATCTTCCTCGTCGAGCGACTCGAATCGCTCGTCGCCAACGGGAAGCGGCTGCCGCTCACGAACAACGTCGTCGTCGACCAGGCGGCGGCGCTCGACCTGATCGACCAGCTGCGCGTCGCCGTGCCCGAGGAGGTGCGCCAGGCGAAGCGGGTGAACCAGGAATCCGAGCGCATCCTGGAGAAGGCGCAGGAGGAGGCGGACCGCATCGTGGCGCGCGCCCAGGAGCAGGCCGCGTTCCTCATCGAGGAGCGCGAGCTGACGCGCGCCGCCGAGGAGCGCTCGCGGGAGATCATCGCGGAGGGCGAGCGCGACGCGGACGAGATCCGGCGCGGTGCCGACGAGTATGCCGCCGGCGTCCTGGTGCGGCTGGAGGGCGAGTGCGTCAAGGCGCTGCAGAGCATCCGGCACGGCATCCAGATGCTGGATGAGCGGCGTCAGGCCGAGCCGGAGCCCGAGGAGGGCGAGGCCGAGCCGGAACCTGGCCGCATGGCGGGCCATGCTCGCGTTTAACGTCGCGGGCCTGATGGGATCGGTCGCCGGGTCCGATCGCCGGTACGAGATCAAGGACGCGCGTCTGGAGCTCCCGGAGGACATGCGGCTGGCCTCGCCGATCAGCGGCCACGTCCGCCTGTCCCGCACCAGCCGCAGCATCATCGCCGACGCGGACCTCTCCACCTCGCTCGTGGAGACGTGCAGCCGCTGCCTGCGGCCGATCGTCACGCCCGTCCACGTGGAGGTCCGGGAGGAGGCGCTGCCGTCCATCGACCTGCACACCGGACTTCCGCTCGACACGAGCGGCGAGCCCGACGCGCTGCGCATCGACGATCACCACATCCTGGACCTGGAGGTCCCGGTACGGGAGGCGATCTCGATGGCCGAGCCCATCGCGCCGCTCTGCCGGCCGGACTGCCGCGGGCTGTGCCCGGTCTGCGGCGCGGACCTGAACGACGAGCCGGGGCACCGGCATCCGGACGAGCCCGTCGATCCGCGGCTCGAGGCCCTGGGCGACTGGCAGCCGCCCGAGACCGACGATCCCATCTGCTGACGTCCGCGAACCTGCCGTCGCACCACCCACGAGGAGACCATCATGGGCCTGCCCAAGCGCAAGACCTCGCACGCCGCACAGGGTGACCGCCGCGCACACCACGCGCTGGTCACGCCGAAGCTCGAGTCGTGCCCCCACTGCCACGAGCCGAAGCTGAGCCACCACGCCTGCCCGAACTGCGGATGGTACGCCGGCCGCGAGGCCGTCCACATCAAGACCAAGACCACCGGCGAGACCGGCCGGTCCTGACGACCCCGCGGAGCGCCGGGGCGCCATGGACGTTCGCTCGGTCGCCCTCCCGGCCGCGGGCGAAGGGCGCGTGCGGGTCGCCGTGGACGCCCTCGGCGGCGACCACGGGCCGGCCGAAGTCGTCCCGGGTGCCCTGGCCTGGGCGCGCGAGCATCCCGACACCGACCTGATCCTCGTCGGCGACGAGGCGCTGATCGCGCCGCACGTGCGGGATGGCCTGCCCTCCCACGTGACGCTGGTGCCGGCCTCGGAACTGGTGGCCATGGACGAGCAGGCGGCAGCGGCCGTTCGGCGCAAGCGCGACGCCAGCATCAACGTGGCGATGCGCCTGGTCCGGGAAGGCCGGGCCGATGCGGTGGTCACCGCCGGGCACACGGGCGCGGGCGTCGCTGCTGCGATCCTCCACCTGGGGCGGCTTCCGGGCGTCGATCGCCCGGCCCTGGCCGTCCAGATGGTGAGCGACAAGGGTCCCTTCGTGCTGCTGGACATCGGGGCGACCACCGACTCCACCGGGCTCAACCTCGCGCAGTACGCGCGGATGGGGTCGATCTATGCCGAGAAGGTGCTGGGCGTGCACGACCCCTCGGTGGCCCTGCTCTCCATCGGCGAGGAAGGCGGCAAGGGTGAGCGTCGGGTGCAGGAAGCGACGGCCATGCTCACCGGCACCGACCTGCGGTTCGTGGGCAACGTCGAGGGCAAGGACCTGGTGGCGCATCTCGCGGACGTGGTCGTGTGCGACGCGTCGGTGGGCAACGTCACCATGAAGTTCTTCGAGGGGCTCTCCGGCTTCATCTTCGACCTGCTGCGTCGCGAGTTCCGGCGGCCGCCGCTGGGTCCGCTCGCCTACGTGCTGATGCGCCCGGGCGTGGCGCGGATCCGCGAGCGGTTCGACTACGAGAAGCTGGGCGGGGCGCCGCTGCTCGGCGTGCGCGGCACCGTCATCATCACGCACGGCCGGGCCCGGGCACGGATGATCTCCTATGCCGTCGGGGTGGGGGCCGCGGCGGCGCGGGCCCGGGTCCCCCAGTTGATCGCGGACGCGCTGGGGCCGCTGCAGCGATCGGCGCGGCCCTCCGCCGGTGGGATGGAGGAGACGGCATGAACGGCGTGGTGCACGAACCTCGCGGAGCCGCCGCCGGGCTCGAGGCGACGGCGGAGCGCGCCCGCGTGCGGGTGCTGACGGTTCGCCGACGGGTGATCGGGGCCATGGCGCGCGCGGCGGCGGAGGCGCAGCCCGGCGTGCTCCGCGTCGGCCGCGGCGGGACCGCGTTCTGGGCGTGGCTCGCCGGGCCAGCCGTGACCGCCCGGCTCCGGGGAGGACGCGTCCACGTCCGGCTCTTCCTCGTGGCGCGGTCCGGCGAGCCGCTCACGGCCCTCTCCGTCCGGGTGCGGCGCGCCATCGCCGAGACCATCGAGCGCCAGCTCGGCCTCGAGCTCGGCGAGGTCACGATCCTCGTCGACGGCATCGGCGACTGACGCGTGTCGTCCCCGGCCGCCGCCGCCCCGCACGCGTCGCGGCGCACCGCCCGGCGGCTGGCGCTGGCCGCCGTCTTCGAAGCGGAGTTCGGGCAGCGCACCGCGTCGGCGGCCCTGGAGCGCCAGCTCGCGGAGCTGGGCATCGACGAGGAGACCGCCGGCCACGCGCGCGCGCTCGTGGAGGCCGTGGTGCGCCACCGGGACACCATCGATGCGCGGATCGAGGCGGCTGCGCCCGCCTATCCGGTGGTGCAGCTGGCGCGAATCGACCGCGCATTGTTGCGTTCGGCGCTGGGGGAACTGCTACACTCCGCGACGGCTCCTGCCCGCGTGATCATCGCGGAGTGGGTCGGCCTGGCGAGAACGTACAGTGGGGAACCAGCCCGGCGCCTGCTGAATGGCGTGCTCGGGCGGATCGCCGACGAGGCAGGATTGGCCGGTCCCACCCGGAGGGAAGGGGATCGCGAGTCCAGGCGGGCACGGACCGCCCGGATCAGGAGGTAGGACTGGTGACGGCATCAACCTACGAGCGGCTCAAGAAGATCGTGGTGGAGCAGCTCGGCGTGGACGAGGACGAGGTCAAGCC
>JAKAHX010000089.1:0-4813 GCA_021814735.1 Chloroflexota bacterium
ACCGTCCCGCCCGGGAAGTGCAGCAGGCCGAACACGAGATCCTCGTGGCTGGTGTGGATGTGCTGGGTGGTCTCGGCGTAGACACGGTCGGGCCGGGCGCCGGCGAGGTGGCACATGATGTCCACGTCGTGGGTGGCCAGGTCGACGGCCACGCCCACGTCCCGGATGCGCGCCGGGAACGGGCCGGCCCGCAGCGTCTTGATGCTGAAGATGCGGCTCAGCGCCCCCGCCCCGAGCCGCGCGCCAAGGGCGAGGACGGCGGGGTTGAAGCGCTCGATGTGACCGGCCTGCAGCAGCACGCGGCGCCGGGCGGCGGCCTCCACCAGCTCGCGGCCCTCCGCGACCGTGGTGGCCAGCGGCTTCTCGACCAGGATGGGCACGCCCCGGTCGATGGCGTAAAGTGCGATCGGGTGGTGGAGCGTGGTGGGCGCCGCGATCACCAGCGCGTCCAGTGCCTCGCTGTCCAGCATCCGGGCCGGGTCGGCGTACGGATGGGCGCCGGTCTGCTCGGCGCTGGGAAGCAGGACCTCCTCGTTGGGATCCGCGATCGCCACCAGCGTGACGTCGTCGCGGGCGGCAAGGTTGCGCAGGTGGTTGCGCCCCATCGAGCCGAGTCCTGCGAGGCCCACGCGGAGGACGGCCCCGCTGCTCACTGCGCGCCGACCCCGGGTCGAGCGGCGCTCGACGGGGCCGCCGTGGGCGGGACCGCCGTCGATGGAGCGGCCGCCGGCGCAGTCGCGTCGACGACGGGCGTGGCCACCTCGCGGATCGCAGCGATGATCGTCTGCAGGTCCTCGTCGGAGAGCATGGGGTGGACCGGGATCGAGAGCACCTCGTCGGCCAGCCGGTTGGTCACCGGGAGGTCCAGGTCCGCGGCGCCGGGCACGTACCGCTGCAGGTACGCCTGCCGATGGATCGGCACGGGGTAGTAGATGAGCGTCCCGACGCCGCGCTCGGCCAGGCCGTCCGCCACCTGCTGGCGTTCGCCGGGGAACCGCATCGTGTACTGGTGCCACACGTGCTCCCGACCGGCGGGCACGCGCGGGGTGAGGTACCCGTCCAGGCCGGTGGTCAGGATCTCCGCGTTACGACGTCGACGCGCGGTCCGCTCGTCGAGCCGCGGGAGCTGGGCCAGGCCGAGGGCGGCCGCGAGGTCGGTCGGCTTGAAGTTCGTCCCTAGCTCGTCGTGGTAGTAGCGGCGTCGCATCCCGTGGTTGCGGTAGAGGCGGAGCCGGTCGGCGAGCTCGTCGTCGTCGGTGGTGGCCAGCCCGCCCTCGCCGGTCATCAGGTTCTTGGTCGCGTACAGGCTGAACATGGCAGGACCGAACGACCCGGCCCTGCGTCCCTGGAAGGTGGCCCCGTGCGCCTGGGCGGCGTCCTCGACCAGGTGGAGGCCGTGCCGGGCCGCGATGGCACCCAGCGCGTCCATGTCCGCCATCAGTCCGTAGAGGTGCACCGGCATGATCGCCCGCGTGCGCGGGGTGATCGCGGCCTCGACGAGGTCCGGGTCCATGGTGAAGTCCGACTCGCGGACATCCACGAAGACGGGGGTGGCGCCGACCTGCAGGATGGTGCTCACGGTCGCGTTGAAGCTGAAGCTGACCGTGATCACCTCGTCGCCCGGGCCGATGCCCAGCCCGCGCAGGATCGCCTCGGTGGTCACTGTTCCGTTCGACATCATCACGGCGTGGCGGACGCCGCAGTACTCGGCCCAGGCCGCCTCGAACTCGGCCGTCTTCCGGCCCATGGCGAGCATGCCGGACCGGAGCACCTCGAGGACGGCCGCCTCCTCCGCGGCGCCGATGTCCGGTTTCGAGATGGGGATCATGCGCCGACCTCCTCAGGTGCGCGTCGCGGGACGCGGGATCGGCGCCATCACCGGGCGCTCGCCTCCGCGCAGACGCCCGCGCCGATGGTGTATGTCCGCCGGCAGGCGGGGCACGTCGCCGTGCCCTCGCCGTCGGCCGGGAAGGGGGCCCCCGACGCCTCGATCAGCCGCTGCCCGCAGGCACAGACCCACCCGATCCGCCGGGCGGGATTGCCGGCCACCAGCGCGTGGTCCGGGACCGGGCGGGTCACCACCGCCCCTGCGCCGACGGTGGCGAAGCGGCCCACGTCGTTGCCTGCCACCACGACCGCCCCGGCCCCGATCGACGAGCCGTAGCGAAGCGTGATGGTGCTGACGGTCCAGTCGTCGGCGCCCGCCAGCTCCCCCTCCGGGGTGATGCTGCGGGGAAACCGGTCGTTGGTGAGGATGGCGCCCGGCCCGATGAAGACGCCGGGCTCCACGGTGACGCCGTGGTAGACCAGCGCACCATTCTGGATCTTGGTGCGCTCGCCCACGTGGACGCCGAAGTCGATGTACACGTCCTTGCCCACGATGCAGTCGTCGCCGATCACGGCGCCCTCACGCACCTGGGCACGGTTCCAGACCTTGGTTCGCTCGCCGATGACGGCATCAGGCGAGACGTCGGCAGACGGATGGATCACGGCGGCGAGTGTAGCCCAAGCCGGGACGCTCCCGGCGCCTGCCCGGGGCGGACGCGGTGCGGACGCAGCGCGCATGCGTGTGCACGAAGGAGACGTGCGAGAGGCGGGGCCGTGGACGACCCGTCGCTGGGCGATGGCCCCATGCCGGGCGCTGGCCTCCGAACCTGCGGGCGCTGGCCCCGGACCCGGATGAGTCGGCTGTCCGATCGCCTGCTCACCGGCGGGGCCGTCGCCAGCGGCAGCTTGACGGACCGCCCGGCGCGTGCGATCATGCGCTGCAAATGCGACTCATTCTCAATACGGACGAGCACCCATGCCGCTGACCAGCATCCTCGAACCACAGGCCGGCGCCGGCCTTGCAGCCCTTCTCCTGAGTGCCTTCCTGCTGGGCGTCCTGCACGGCGTCACGCCGGACGAGCACACCTGGCCCATCACGGTCAGCTATGCGATCGGCGCCGCATCGGGCCGCAGGGGCATGAAGGCGGGGCTCCTGTTCTCCGCCGCGTTCACGGCGCAGCGCGCCATCGCCTCGGAGCTCGCGTACCTCGCGCTCGCGCCCATCCTCGCCAGCGGCGCCCTCAACGCGGGGATCGACCTGGCGGTCGGGATCGTGATGGCCGTCTCGGGCGTCTACATCCTGCGCCTCGGCCGGGAGCTCCACCTGACCGAGTGGTTCGAGCAGTTCCTCCACCGGGTCTTCCACCTGGGCACCGGTGACAGCACCAACGGGATCCTCGACCCGGCCGACCGACCCATCCCCCTCCGGATGACCCTGGTCCACGGGTTCGTGGCCGGCTGGGGCACGGGCGCCTTCGCGATCATCATCTACACGGTCCTGGCGCCGGCGATGCCGAACGCGGCGATCGCGTTCCTGCCAGGCCTCCTGTTCGGGGTGGGCACCATGCTCGTCCAGGCGCTGGCCGGGGCGGCCATCGGCGCGTGGATGCGGACGCGTGGCCTGGGCGAGGCGGCCATGACGTACGTCTCGCGCGCGGTCGCGGGGAACACGCTGCTGTACGGCGGCGTCCTGTTCAGTCTCTGGGGCCTGGTGTCGCTGCTGCTGCCGTCGGTGGCGGCCCCCATCGACCGCGGGCTGCCGACCGGGATCGGGATCCCCAACCTCGACAGCGTCAACGCCGGCCTGATCCTGGTGGCGGTGATCGTCGCCGTGATCGCGGGCGGGAGCTTCCTGCGGGCCGTCCGCCGGGTCCAGGTGCTCGCGCCGGCCGAGGTGACGCGGCGATGATCCAGCAGGCATCGCCCAGTGCGCCCGCCGCGCCCGGGATGGCCGCCGATCTCGCGGCTTCCCGACGCCGGGAGGCCGACGCGGCACTGGCGGAGCTGGGCCACGCCTCGACCGCGGCTCGTCGGGCCATCGTGGAGGCGATGATCGCCTCCGGGCGGCTCGAGACGCCCGAGCAGCTCCTGCACGATGCCCGCGAGAAGGCGCCCGCCACCAGCCTGGCCACGGTCTATCGGACGCTCGAGCGGCTGGACGCGGCCGGGCGGATCAAGCGGGCGACGCTCGCATCCGGCGCGGTCGGGTACGGGTTCTGCGGCACCGGCCACCACGAGCACGCGATTTGCCTGCGGTGCGGGCTCCTGCAGCCGATCCGCCCGTGCCTGGTCTCGGACGCCCCTGATCTGGCCGGCTTCCAGGTCAGCTCGCACGTCCTCGACTTCTACGGGCTGTGCGCGCGATGCGCCTCGGAGGCCGGCGCCACGTCGTCGGGCAGCGCCGAGGCGGAGGGCACTGGCCGGCCCGCCTAGCGGCGACGCCGTCTGGCCGGCGCCGGACCGCCCGGGCGGGCGATCGGCCCCGGGCGGCCGATCAGCCCCTGGCGGGCGATCGGCCCGGGGGCGCCACGTCCGGCCCGGCGAGACCGGGACCGCCCCAGTGACCGGTCAGCCGCGGGCGCGCCGCCGCGTGCCGAAGAGCGCCGCCACGAGTCCGAACGCCGCGCCGAACGCGACGGCCCCGCGCCAGTCCAGCAGGGGACGGACATCGCCCTCCACGCTGCGAGCAACCAGGACGGCCACCGCGGTCCTGGGGCCGACGTCGACGTGGTTGGCCACCACGGTCGCGGCCGCCGACAGCTCGAGCCGCACGGATTCCCTGGCCAGCAGGAACCGGGCGCTCGACTGCCGAAGCGTGGCCTCGTCGGCAAGCGCGAGGCCCACCGCCGCCTGCGCAATCTCCAGCTCGTGCGCCCGCGCCATGCCCACGGCGCCCAGCGCGAAGTCGATCCGGTCTGCCTCGATCGACGGAGTCAGCCCGTGGCCGGCCTCCGCTCCGGATCCCCCGGTCTCGCTCATGGCCTGC
>JAKAHX010000089.1:4913-6669 GCA_021814735.1 Chloroflexota bacterium
CTCCAGCTCGTGCGCCCGCGCCATGCCCACGGCGCCCAGCGCGAAGTCGATCCGGTCTGCCTCGATCGACGGAGTCAGCCCGTGGCCGGCCTCCGCTCCGGATCCCCCGGTCTCGCTCATGGCCTGCACCTCCGGGTCGATTCTGCGCCTCGGCAGCCAGTGACGCCGGTTGGTACGATCCGCCGCGATGGTCGCGTCGCCCCGAGTGCCCGAGACCCGTCCGTGCCGACGCCGGCGCGAGACCGCGCGTCAGCGGCTCGGCCCCGGTGCGCGTCGGACGCTCACCACGCGGGTCGGCCCGGCAGGCGCCGCCCGGTGGCTCGCCGTCTCGCTCGTGGCCGCACTGCTCCTGGCCAGCTGTTCGGGCCAATCGGTCCGGACGGCGGCGCCCGCACCCACGTCGCCCAGCCCGGCGGCATCGGCCGGGGGGGTCGTCGGCGAGCCGCCCGGGGCGGCGTCTGGGGCGCCGACGACGCCGTCGCCCACGCCCGTTCCGCTGGTCCCCGCGCCCACGGACGGGGTGCTGGAGAGCCCAGCTGCGGCAGAACGCCCCGTGATCGCGGTCATGATCGACGACGCGCCGGCGGCACGGCCCCAGTCGGGGCTGGCCGAGGCGGACATCCTCTTCCAGGCCCCCGCCGAGGGCGGGATCCCGCGCTACATGGCGCTCTACCAGTCCGGTGTCGCTCCCTCCATCGGGCCGATCCGCAGCAGCCGCCTCTATTTCGTCGGGTGGGCGGCGGCGTGGAATCCGCTGTACGCGCACGTCGGGGGCGCGCCGAACGCGCTGGCCGCGCTGGACGCGATGAACGGCACCTCCATCTGGAATGCCGACGAGTTCCGCTGGGCCGCGTACATGCCCCGCATCACCACCCGGGTGGCGCCCCACAACGTCTACTCGAGCTCGCAGCAGCTCGACGACCTGGCGGCCAGGCTGGGCGTCCCGCCGGCGCCGTCGCCCGCCTGGACGTTCGTCGACCCCGCGCCCCCGGCCGCACGTCCCGCGGGGGGGTCGCTGGTGGTGCCGTATCCCGCCGGGGTCATCTCCTATGCCTACGATCCGTCCACCGACCGCTATCTGCGCTCCGTGGACGGCGCGCCGGAGATCGATCCCGGGACGGGCGCCAGAGTCGCCCCGTACGACGTGGTCGTCGTCTACGTGCAGGTCGGCCCGCTGCTGAACGCGCCCGGCCAGGCGACCAACCAGGCCAAGGGGCGGCTCGAAATCGGCTACACGGGGAGTGGGCAGGCGCTGGTGCTGCGCGATGGGATCGCCATCGAGGCGCGGTGGAAGAAGGCCTCCGACACGGCGCCGCTGCTGCTCACGCAGGCCGCCGGCCCGAACGCGGGCGCACCGATCCCGTTGGTACGCGGGCAGATCGCGATCCAGGTGGTGCCGATCGGCACGCCGGTCACGCTGTCGGTGCTGCCCCGGATGGCCCCGGGCTCCAGGTCGACCCCCGCCTGAGACCGAGGGCGCTGCCGGAGCCGACCGCAGGGCTGACGCGAGCCGACCGGCTGGGCCGACGGGGACCGGCGCAGGACAGCGGGCGCCAGGGCATCAGGTCGCGCCCTCGGCTCCCGGCGCGGGACAGCTGGCGCAGGGCATCCCGTCGCGTCGTCGGTTCCCGGCGCGCTGCGAAGGGTCGGCCGGGAACTCAGCCGCGCCCGAGCGCGGCCGCGTACACCTCGCGCGTGTCACGGGCCACGTCCGCCCAGGTCCGCCGCCCCGTCAGCGACCGCTGGCGCGCGACCC
>JAKAHX010000090.1 GCA_021814735.1 Chloroflexota bacterium
TGCTCGGCGAGGAGACCGTCCTCCTGCGCGCCCTGCGGTCCGACCGGGGCATGCCCGAGCAGCGCCCGCCGTACCCGGCGGTGCGCGGCCTGGACGGCCATCCGACGGTGGTGAACAACGTCGAGACCCTGGCGGCGATCCCCTGGATCGTCCGGCACGGCGCGGAGGCGTTCGCGGCGGCCGGGCGGAACGGGCAGGCCGGCACCAAGCTGGTCCAGCTGGCGGGAAGCGCGCGGCAGACCGGCGTGGCCGAGGTACCGCTGGGCACCCCGCTCCGCGAGATCCTGGAGCGCGTGGGCGGCGGGATGATGGCCGGGAGCACGCTCAAGGCGCTGCTGGTCGGTGGGCCGGCCGGCGGCTTCCTCCCCGAGTCCGCCCTGGACACGCCGCTCGACCCGGCCGCCCTCGGCACTGCTGGCGCGTGCCTCGGGTCCGGACAACTCCTGGTGGTGGACCAGCGCGCCTGTCTCGTCGAGCTGGGGCGGCTCATGGAGCGCTTCATGTCGGACGAGTCGTGCGGGAAGTGCATCCCCTGCCGCATCGGCACCCGCCGGCTCTACGAGATCGCGGACCGGGCCACGGCCGGGCGCCCTCGCCCCACCGATCCGCAGCTCCTCCTGGACCTCGCCGCGGACGTCCACGATGGCTCGCTTTGCGGTCACGGGATCCTGGCGCCCAACCCGCTCACCAGCGGAATGCGATACTTCCGGGACGAGTTCGACGCCCACTTCTCCGCCGGCACGTGTCCCGCCGGCGTCTGCCAGCCGCTGCGCGTGACCACGGTCGCGGCGGCGACGTCCCACTGACCGGGTACCCAGCATGGCCGACCTGATCGAGATCCAGACCACGCCGCAGACGCTCGCCGAGCGCCTCCTCGAGACCAGCTCGCCCCAGCGGCCCCAGTCGGCGCAGGCGTTCACCATCGAGGTGGACGGGCGCCAGGTCACGGGCCGGGCAGGGCAGACGATCCTGGAGGTCTGCCGCGACAACGGGATCGAGATCCCCACCCTCTGCTACGAACCCAAGCTCCCCGGCTTCGGTGCCTGCCGGATGTGCGTGGTGGAGCTCGAGGGGGAGGAGCATCCACCCATCAGCTGCGCGCGGGCGGCCGAGCCGGGCATGGTGGTGCGCACCCAGACACCGCGCATCCGCGAGCTCCGCCGCACCAACCTGGAGCTGATCTTCAGCGACCACAACGCGTACTGCCTGCCGCCCTGCCAGAACAAGTGCCCCAGCCACATCGACATCCCGGGCTTCCTGAAGGCGAACACCGAGGGCGAGTTCGTCGAGTCGGCCCGCATCTTCAAGCGCACCATCCCGTTCCCCAGCATCCTCGGACGTGTCTGCCCGGCCCCCTGCGAGGAGCACTGCCGGCGCGACGAGGTGGACGAGGCGATCGCGATCCGCGACAGCCACCGCTTCGCCGGCGACCAGGTCCTCAGGCTGCAGGCCGAGGGACAGAAGGCGCCCATCCCGTACGAGCTGCAGCCCAGGAGCGGCAAGCGCGTCGCGGTGATCGGCAGCGGCCCGGCCGGCGCCTCCGCCGCCTACTACCTGCTGATCGACGGCCACGACGTGACCATCCTCGAGCGCGACGAGAAGCCGGGCGGCATGCTCCGCTACGGAATCCCGGAGTACCGCCTGCCGAAGGACAGCATCGTCGACGGCGAGTACCAGGCGATCCTCGACCTCGGCGGCCGCTTCGAGTGCGGCCGCGAGCTCGGCAAGGACTTCACGATCGACGACCTGCTCGAGCAGGGATACGACGCGGTCTGCGTCGCGATCGGCTGCTACGACACGAACAAGCTCGGCGTGCCCGGCGAGGATGCCGATGGCGTCTTCGACGGGCTCGAGTACCTGCGCACGGCCACCCTGGGCCTGCCGTTCCCGGGTCACGCCGGGAGCCGCGTGGTGGTGATCGGCGGCGGCTTCACCTCGATGGACTGCACGCGGACTTCCCTGCGCCAGGGCGCCACGGAGGTCACGCTCGTCTACCGGCGCGACATGAAGGAGATGTCGGCGGCGAGCGAGGTCCACGAGGCGATCGAGGAGGGCGCGCGCGCCATCTTCCAGGCTGCCCCCACCCGGGTCCTCACCGACGACGCCAACCGCGTCACCGGCGTGGAGTTCCAGCGGATGCGGATGGGCGCCCCGGACGCCTCCGGCCGCCGCCGCCCGGAGCCGGTCCCCGGCACGGAGTTCGTCATCGAGTGCGACCGCGTCCTGCTGGCCATCGGCCAGGGGCCGGACCTGCGGTGGCTCGACCACGGGGCCGACGGTCTGAAGGCGAACCGCAACCGCCTCTCGGCCGATGCGGTCACCTTCTCGACCGGCCGCCCAGGTGTCTTCGGCACCGGGGACGTGCGCATCGGCGCCAGCACCGTGGTGCAGGCCATCGCCGAGGGACGCCGCGCGGCCTACGCCATCGACGCGTACCTGAAGGGGATGGACCTCGGCGACATCCGCACGCGCCAGACCATCGCCGAGCCCCAGCCCGCCTTCCTCTCCATCGTGCCGTTCACCGGGGAACGCAAGGAGCCGCGGCATCGCCTGCGCGTGATGCCTGCCGACGTGCGCGCCCGCAGCTACGTCGAGTACGAGATCCCGTTCACCCAGGCCGAGGCGATGGACGAGGCGCGCCGGTGCCTGCAGTGCACGTGCGAGGCGATCGGCTACTGCGACCTGCGGCGGCTGGGGATCGAGTACGGGACCACGCTCCAGACGCTGGAGCCGTCACGGACCGGGTTCAGCTACCGGAGCGTGCTGGAGAACCGCTTCACCGGCTACAACCACGACTACATCCGCGACGACAGCCACGCGTTCATCCTGCGCGAACCGGCGCGCTGCATCGACTGCGGGCGGTGCGCCCGGGTCTGCGCCGAGGTGGTGGGCGCGGCCTGCTACGACTTCATGCGCATCGGCATGGACACCCTGGTGACCACGCCGCTGGACATGAGCCTGAACGACACGCCGTGCGTCTCCTGCGGCCGCTGCGCGGAGACCTGCCCCACCGGGGCCCTGATGCCCAAGCCGCGCGTGCTCGAGCAGTACGACGTGGACGAGTCCCGCTGCATCCTGTGCGGGATCTGCGTCGACGCCTGCCCCTACGATGCGCTCCGCTGCGGGCCCGACTTCGAGCTGGCCCACGAGAGCCGCATGGAGCCGGACATCGACCTGCTGGCCTACTCGGCGGTCCAGCACGACACCGAGATGAGCTACGTCCGCCGCGAGCGCGACTGGCTCACCCGTGCGATCGCCTCCGGGCGCGAGGTGGCCGACGACCGGCTGCTGCCGGTCCTGCCGGCCGGCATCGGCCCCGGTGGCAACGGCAATGGCAACGGCCACAGCCGCGCGGCGGGGGCGCGCGAGCTGCCGCCCGGGAAGTAGGGAGGGGCGATGACGAACGCGCTCGCGGGCGCGGCGGTCCCGGGGCTCGGCTGGTCCTGGGCCGATCTCCTGTTCCTCGTGCTCGCCGCGGTCATGCTGGGCGCCGCCCTCACCGTGGTGCTCAACCGGGACATCATCCGCTCGGGCCTCGCCATGATCGTGGCGTTCGCCGCGCTGGCCGCGATCTACGTGATGCTGGACGCCCCGCTGGTGGCCGCCGCGCAGGTGCTCGTCTACATCGGCGCGATCAGCATCCTGGTGCTCTTCGCGATCATGCTGACCCAGACCAAGATGGGCCCGGTGCGGCTGGTCTTCCACCGGCAGGCCTGGGCAGGCGCGCTGGCGGCCGTGGTGCTGGCCGGCATCCTGATCGCCGTGGTGACCGGCACCGCCTGGCCCGACGTGGTGGGCCACCAGCTGCATACCGCCACCGACGCGCTGGCGCGGATGCTCTTCGACAACTACGTGCTGCCGCTCGAGGTGGTCAGCGTCCTGCTGCTCGCCGCCGTGATCGGCGGCGTCTTCCTGGCCCGGCGAGACGAGCCCCGGGGAGAGGAGCGCCCCCAGTGAGCCACTCCCTGGACGCCTACCTGGTCCTCTCCACGCTGCTCTTTTGCATCGGCATGTTCGGATTCCTGGCGCGACGCAACGCCATCGCCATGCTGATGTCGATCGAGCTGATGCTGAACGCGGTCAACCTCACGATCGTCGCCTTCGGCGCGTTCGTGCCGGCGCTGACGGTGCACGCCTCGGTGATCGCCCTGATGGTGATCGCGGTGGCGGCGGCCGAGGCGACCGTGGGGCTCGCGATCGTGATCGCGATCTTCCGGAACCGGCGCACCCCCCTGGTCGACGAGTACGACACGATGCGGGAGTAGGACCGGACGATGTCGAACGAACTGCTCGTCCTGGCCATCCTGGTCCTGCCCCTCGCCGGTTTCGCGCTGACGGCCGCGGTCGGCCGGCGCCTGGGTCACCGCGCCTGGGTGATCTCCGTGAGCGCCGTCGTGCTCACCTGGATCATCGGGATGGTGGTCGTCTTCACCCAGCTGACCGGCGGCTACGGGCCCGACGGGATCCACTTCACGCTCTACACCTGGATCCCCGCCGGCACCTTCCAGCTGGACGCCAACTTCGCGGTCGACAACCTGACCGCGGCCCTGCTGATCGTGGTCACCACGATCGGCATGCTCGTGCACGTCTACTCGATCGGGTACATGGAGCACGACCCGGGCAAGTGGCGGTTCTTCGCGTACCTGAACTTCTTCATGTTCAGCATGCTGCTGCTGGTCCTGGCGGCCAACTTCCTGCTGCTCTTCGTGGCGTGGGAGCTGGTGGGCCTCTCGAGCTACCTGCTGATCGGGTTCTGGTACCAGCGCCGGAGCGCCGCCCTGGCGGCCAAGAAGGCGTTCCTGGTCAACCGCGTCGGTGACGTCGGCTTCAGCATCGGCCTGTGGGCCATCTGGACCACCACCGGATCGCTCAACTTCTCGGACGTCTTCACCAAGCTCCCCCAGATGCTGGCGGCCGGCCAGATCCAGGAGTGGCAGATCACCGGCATCGCGCTGCTCCTCTTCTGCGGGGCGGTGGGGAAGAGCGCGCAGTTCCCGCTCCACGTCTGGCTCCCCGACGCGATGGAGGGCCCCACTCCGGTCTCCGCCCTCATCCACGCGGCGACCATGGTCAACGCGGGGGTCTACATGGTGGCCCGCGCCAACCCGATCTTCAGCCACGCCCCGGCGGCCATGGTGATCGTGGCGGCCATCGGGATCTTCACGGCGCTCCTGGCGGCCACCATCGCGCTGACCCAGACGGACATCAAGCGCGTCCTCGCGTACTCCACGCTCTCTCAGCTGGGCTACATGTTCGCCTCGCTCGGGGTGGGCGCCTACGCGGCCGCGATCTTCCACCTCATGACCCACGGCTTCTTCAAGGGCCTGCTCTTCCTCGACTCGGGCTCCGTGATCCACGGGGTCCACGACGAGCAGGACATGAACAAGATGGGCGGGCTCTGGAAGAAGATGCCCATCACCCACGCGACCATGCTGATCGCCGCGATCGCGATCTCCGGGATCCCGCCGCTGGCCGGGTTCTTCAGCAAGGACGAGATCCTCGGCGCGAGCTTCCGGAACGGCTTCTACGTGGTCTGGCTCATCGGGGTGGTGGTCGCGGCGCTGACGGCCTTCTACATGTTCCGGCTGATGGGCAAGACGTTCTACGGCCCCAGCCACGTGGACCCGCACGTCCATCCGCACGAGGCGCCGGCCACCATGTGGGTGCCCCTGGTGCTGCTCGCGATCCCGGCCGCGCTGCTCGGCCTGGCGATCGGCTGGCCACCGGACGCGGGCCTGGTCCACACCTGGCTCGACCCGGTCTTCGCCCAGGCCGACCAGACGCTGGGCCTGCATCACGAGGCCTTCACGCTCTTCGGGATCGACGGCGCGCTGATCCTGGTCAGCGTCGCGCTGGCGTCCGCCGGCCTGCTCGCGGCGGCTCGGCTCTTCGGGCTGCGCCTCCCAGGACGGGACGTGGAGCCCCGACCGGCGTTCGTGGCCGCGGTCACGCAGCGGCTCCACCCGCTCTACGTGGGCTCGTTCAACAAGTGGTGGTTCGACGACCTGTACCACCGCCTCTTCTACGTGATCGGCGGTGGCGTGGCGCGCGCCAGCTGGTGGTTCGACGCCCACGTGATCGACGGGATCGTGAACGGCATCGGCTCGCTCACCGTGAGCTCGGGCCGGGAGTTGCGCCAGATCCAGACCGGACGCGTCCAGAACTACGCCCTGGGAATCGCCGTGGGCCTCCTGGTGATGGCCGCCGGCTTCCTCCTGGTCGCGGCGAGGTAACCGACGGTGCCGCTTCTGTCGCTCACCATCTTCACCCCGCTGGTCGGCGCGATCCTGATCGGGTTCGTCCCGCGCGAGCGGCCGCAGCTGATGCGCTGGCTGGCCCTGGCGACCACCCTGGTCACCCTGGGCTGGTCGCTGATCATGCTGGCGGGCTTCTCCACCTCGGCGACCGGCTTCCAGTTCACCGAGGACGTGCCCTGGATCCCGGCCTTCGGCATCCACTACCAGGTGGGCGTCGACGGGATCAGCCTGATCCTGATCGTCCTCACCGCCCTGCTCACGGCGATCAGCGTGCTCGCCTCCTTCCGCCCCATCCAGGAGCGCGTGAAGGAGTACATGATCACGTTCCTGGTCCTCGAGATCGGGATGGTCGGCGTCTTCGCGGCGCTGGATCTCTT
>JAKAHX010000091.1 GCA_021814735.1 Chloroflexota bacterium
GCACGAACTCCACGCCGGAGGCGATCGCGGAGGGGGAGTCGCCGGCGCCCAGCCTGGCCACGGCCGCGCCGAGCCCCGGCACTTCGCGCGCCAGCTGCACGTACGCCCGGGAGGGCACCATCTCGCCCGTCTCCACCTGGAGGCCGCCGTCGAACGCGGCGACCACCTCGTCGGTCGCCTCGCCCGGGAGCAGGCGCCCAAAGACGGCCAGCACCGAGCGGTTCACCAGCCGTTCCACGATCCGTTCCTCGGGCACGTTGTCTCCCACGGTCTCGAGCTCGATCTTCCCGACCGTGGACGGGAGCAGGGCGACCAGGTCACTCACGCGCGGGGCGGCGGTCGGCTCGCCCAGCAGGACCGCCCGCCGGTACGCGTTGGCCAGCAGCGTCTCCAGGTTCGACGTGCTGACGCGCACGCTCACGCCGGAGCGCTGGCTCACCTCCGGGGCGCGCCGCGCCAGGTGCGAGATCTCGGCCACCACCTCCAGCATGTACCGCGGCTCCTCCAGGCGTGGCCCACCGGGCACGTCCTCGAAGCGCGTCCGTTCCTGGCGCATGATCGAGATCTCGTCGTCGAGCGTGCGTGGGTAGTGGGTCCGTATCTGGGAGCCCAGTCGATCCTTCAGCGGCGTGATGATCCGGCCCCGGCTCGTGTAGTCCTCCGGGTTGGAGCTGGCGACCACGAACAGGTCGAGGGGCAGTCGCACGGTGTAGCCGCGCACCTGGACGTCCCGCTCCTCGAGGATGTTGAGGAGCCCGACCTGGATCCGCTCTGCCAGGTCCGGGAGCTCGTTGATGGCGAAGATGCCCCGGTTGGTCCGGGGGATCAGCCCGAAGTGGATCGTGGTCTCATCGGACAGGTAGCGGCCCTCCGCCACCTTGATGGGATCCACCTCGCCGATCAGGTCCGCGATCGTGATGTCCGGCGTGGCGAGCTTCTCCCCGTAGCGGCGGTCGCGGGGCAGCCACTCGACCGGCGTCTCGTCGCCGCGCGTCTCGACGAGCGCCCGCCCGGCCGCGCTCAAGGGGGCGAAGGGATCGTCATGGAGCTCGCTCCCGGCGACCACGGGGATGGCCTCGTCGAGGAGATCCACCAGGAGACGCGCCATGCGGGTCTTGGCCTGTCCCCGCTCGCCCAGGAAGACGAGGTCCTGGCCGGCGAGGATCGCGTTCTCGACCGCCGGCACGACGGTCTCCTCGTAGCCGACGATGCCGGGGAAGAGGCGCTCCCCGGCCGCGAGCCGCGCGACCAGGTTCGCGCGCATCTCCTGCTTGACGGTGCGCGGTCGGTACCCCGCCGCGCGGAGCTCCCCGAGCGTGGCCGGCTTGCGTGCGCCGTCTGCCTGCGACCGATCGTCTCGCCGGGACCGCGTCACGCGTCGCCTCCGGTGCGCGGCCCCGAGCGACGCGCGCGCAGCGTCTCCAGCACCTCGCGCGACGTGCGCCCCGAGGCGACCAGCGCCGCGATGAGCCTGGAACGCTGGAGGTGTTCGTACTCGAACTCGTCTCGAGCCAGGCCGACGCGCATGGCCAGCTCCGCGGTGACGCCCCACTCGAAGTGCTCGAGCGCATCGCGGGCCGGGTCGAGCGTCGCCAGGATGGCCGGCGGCCGCCGCTGCAGGTGACCCGCCACGTCCCGCTCGAGGGGTCGCACGTAGTGGCAGGCCATCACCCGCCAGCCGGCGAGATCCGCCTCGCCGGCCAGCCCCGGGGCGAGCCTGCGCATCACCAGCACGATGCCGAGGCGGCGCAGCTCGTCCGGCTCCAGTGACGCGGGCGGCGCGCCCAGCCGCACCAGGACCTGCTGGAGCGAATCGGCACGGATCGTCGCGGCGAGGCCGTAGCCGCGCTGCAGTGCCCGCACCAGGGTGCGCACCGCGATGCCGGACAGCGCGCCGGGATCGTCCGCCGCGAGCTCGCCTGCCACCAGGTACGTGGTCTCGGGTGGTGCCGGCCGGGCCGCCGGAAGGGCCAGGGCGGGCTCCGGGACCTCCCAGCCGAGGGCCGCCGCGTCGCCCAGCCAGTCGAAGGTCTCCCCGGCACCGCGCAGGTCGAGGCGCTGGGCCACCGGCGGGAGCAGGTCCAGGAACGCCTCCAGCAGCGTCCGTGGCGCGTCGTCCGGTTCGGCCGCCACCGCGACCAGCGGGACGTTGCCCTCGACCATGATCCAGAGGAGCGCGGCGAGCTCGGCGTCCAGCACGTGCTGAGCAACGAGCCCGGGGACGGTGACGGCGGGCGATGGCTCGCGCTCGGGAGGCCACCGGCCCGCATCCTGCGGGGGACGATCCATGGCGCCTCCAGGACGACAGGCAGGAGATCAGGGCCGGGAGCGTACGCGCCGTCCCGCGGGTCGTCAAACACCGGCCCCTCGCGCGGGTGCGCCTCCGGGACGTCACCCGCGCCGCCGCGACGCCGCGCGCGGGTCCGACGCCGAACCCCGATCCCTCACCCCGGATCCACCGACCCGTGACCTCGGCAAGGGTGCGCGTGGACCGCCTGGAAGCCGCCGTTGACGACCCTCGCCTGGTGGCCGACGCGGGGCTGCTGCTGCCGGCCACCGGCCGCTCGCTCGGCCGATTCGACGAGGGTCGGCAGGGCTACGTGGAGCGGCAGTGAGCAGCCGGCGTTAACGAGGCGACCGCGGACCGACGGATGGGCTCTTCGTCGCTCCCTACGCGGCAAGCGGGCCATCGCCGGCCCATTGCCGACTAGGTATATCTGCTAATTGACTTCCACAACGCGAACGGTCCACAATAGTGCGGACCGTCCCACTCGCTGCCGTTCTCAATACCTTGTCTACTCGAATGTGGCGCCCTCGGGGCCGAGTCCCTGGAGATCAACGCGCGGTCGAGCTCCAACCGGATGGGAGGTGGGAACAGGACAACCGAGCGAGACATCGAGCTAATTGTATGCGCAGGAAATCGAGACTGGAGCAGCTCACGAGAAGGATCGTGTCCTCCCTCAGCTGGTGCGTCGTTGTCGGGGCGATGGTCTTGATGTCATCGCCGTCCGTATGGGCAGTGTCGAGAACTGGCGGCGCGTCGAGCTCGTCTTGGAGTGGATACTTTCAGGGATGCGACCCCGAGGAGTGCTACACCTTCGCCGAGCCTGACAGCGCGACGACCGAATGGTACCTGCTCTACAGCGACTCGGGCACGCAACGCATCCAGTATTTCCAGCAGGATCAAGACCTCACAGACGGGGAAGTGCTGTGGGCGATGGGCGCCTCCACCCCTGACCCACACATGTACTCGGACTTCTACTACAGCAGCGGAAGCTCCGTCGGCTCCGACACACCGACAGGGCCGCTCTGCTATTCGGCATCGTACCCAAGCTGCGACTTCTACTGGTCGTACTGCGACAGCTTGGCTGCAACCCTATACACCTACAGCTACCCGCCGGGATACGTGACCTCGTACGCATTTCTAACGGAAAGCGATGCCGTGGGGACGATCGGCGTGTCTCCCTACAGCGGATCGCTGTATTAGGCGGAGACGAGCAATGCGCCGAATCCTGTCCGGTATGGCGGTACTAGTCGGCCTGACGGCACTCGCGCTGGTGACGGTCTCGGCGTCGCCAACCCGTGCGTCCGGCGACGCCGCGGGAAGCATCATGAGCCTCCTTCATGCGTCCACCCCAGCGTTTCCGGCGGTCGCCATGACAGTCGACGGCCAGCCCGTCAGCGGAAGCTACATCAACGAAGAAGTCACCATGATCGAGTATCTGGCCCAGCAGCGCGGTCAGACGCTCTCGCGCCACGATGCGATCCAGGAAGCCATCGACAACGCAGAGCGGCGGGACTTGTTCATCCTGGCCGCGCAGAGGCGAGGCATAACGGCGAGTGATCAGGAGGCTGCAGCCTGGGTCGACCAACAGGTGCAGAATGTGGCCGCCCAGGGTGACCCCAACGTGCTGCTCGCAGATGTCCTGCAGGCGGATGGCGACGCGAGTATCGCCCAGTACGAGGCCGACCCGAAGGTGTTGGCCGACGCACGAGACGCCGTGCTCATCGAGAAGCTGCTAAATGTGCTTCATGCCCAGCAGCCACCTGTGAACCTCGATAGTTACCTTGGCCAGTTGCGAGCGTCGGCGACTGTGACAATCCACTTCTCCTACTGAAGAGGACGCTCGTCGCGATCCGGCGGCTGCCAGAACGTCAGTCGCACGTTCACTGCCGGACCGCGACAAAGCAAGTGGTACATGCAATGATCTTGGCCGACGTGCCTATCAGTGATGCCGAGTGCCGACCAACTCCTGACCGGAAGCTACCCAAATTGCGCGGTCAGGCCACCGCCTGGGACCGGTGCCGCGCGCTCGCGACATGCACAGTGGCGATCGCAGCTGCGTTGGCACTAACCGGTTGCGCCGCAGCGCCGAGCTCATCGTCGCCTCGGACGTACGCGACAACGTATCTCGACACATCCCGCAGTCAGCTGGAGCAGCGGCCCTGGAGAGTACCTGGCGGCGCGACCGATCTGCCATGCCTCGTATCACAGACACGCGAGATGCCCCAAGGTTCCATGACTGGCGACGGACCGGTCTACATCGCAGGTGGCAGTGACATCGCGCTGCCACCCGAGCCTGCGTCCGGCGATGGCAGCTACGTCGTCCCGCTCACCTGGACGGAGGCGGGCAGCCAGGCGGGGGTCGCATTCCTCGTTCGCGGCCGTCGGATCGACGAACCCGGCAGCGTGACCCTAGGCTTGACCGCGTCCGCGCTGGCACCGGAGCTCTTCCTGACGCCGGCCGAGCAGCATCCGGCGGCCACGCCCGGACTGGCTCGCTGGACTGGCTATGTGGGACTCCCGGGGCCCGGATGCTATGGTCTCCAGATCGACGGCCCCACGTTCGGGGAGGTCATCACCGTTGTCGCACGCCACGGTTGACCGGACGGCATCCACCCCTCTCTCAACGCTCGCCATGTTGGTGACGGCGGCGAGTACCCCGGATCCACCGACCCGTGACCTCGGCAAGGGTGCGCGTGGACCGCCTGGAAGCCGCCTTTGACGACCCTCGCCTGGTGGCCGACGCGGGGCTGCTGCTGCCGGCCACCCGGCCGCCCACCTGGGCCTGAAGGAGCTGGTGGAGGCCCATCTCGACGTGGGGCCAAGCCCGGCCGGGCGCACGTCGGTGACAAACTCCTCACGCTCGTGCTCTCGGCCCGCCGGCTGACGCTGCATCTGTCGGCCTGCTGGCCCTGGGCGGTCAGCTGGGCGGCCGCGCTGACAGGCTCCGGGCGCTCCCGCTCGTCACCTCAACGCTCACCGACCTCACGGCCGCTTGCGGGGCCGGCGGGAGCGTGCCTCCCGGGGAATCGCAGACGCCGATCGCCCGATCTTCGGCCCGTGGACGCCGGCTCAACCACAGCCCGACACGAGGCGGACCGCTGGGTCAGCCGGTCCAGCCGCGATCTCGGCCGTCAGCCGACAGCTCGGTCAGGGTTTCGGTGGATCCTGATCCCTCAGGCCGGCAGGCGCCCCTCCCGTGCCACGAGCTCGAGGAGGGGCCGTTCGCGACGGATGGTGGTGGCGGCCCCGTGGCCCGGCAGGACGCGGATCGGGTCGTCGAGCCCGGCAAGTCGGGAGAGCGACTCCACCATCGCCTCGGCGGACCCGCCCGGGAGGTCCACCCGGCCCCAGCCACCGGCGAAGAGCGTGTCGCCGCTGAACAGGATCCCGTCGTCGGGTGCCAGCAGGCAGACCGAACCCTCCGTGTGGCCCGGCGTGTGGAGCACCAGCAGGCGGATCGCCCCGAAGGGGATCACACCGGCCTCGGCCAGCTCGACCGCCGGCACCGAGGGCGGGATCGGGAAGGGTGCAACGAGCGGCTGCGGATCCTCGAGCCCGTGGCGGTCGAGCGGATGGCAGGCGATGGGCGCCCCGGTCGCCGCCTGCACCGCCGCGTTGTCGCCCACGTGGTCCCAGTGGCGGTGCGTGCTCACGATGAGCCGCAGCGTCCAGTAGCGGGCGGCCAGCTGCTCGCCGATCCACGCCGCCGAGGGGATGGCGGTGTCGATCGCGATCGCCTCGCGGGTTTCGGGATCCCCGAGCAGGTAGACGTTCGTCGCGAGCGGGCCGGTTGCCCGCTGGATCAGCTCCACGCGGCGCTCACGGAAGCCGGACGGGCGACGACCACGAGCCGGGCGCTTCGCGCCGGGTCGCCGTCGCCGGGTCGGCGGACCTCATGCGCCGGCCGGGCGCGGAGCTCCAAGCGTGCGGCCCGGGGTGGGCCCGGCCGCCGGCAGCTCGTCGCCGATCCCCCGCTCGGCGCGGACCCGTCGGGCGGCCTCCACCACCACGCGCATCTTCTCCCTCGCCTCCTCGACCGTGCGCGTCTTCAGCCCGCAGTCGGGATCGACGAAGATGCGCTCCGGCGGCAGGACCTCGAGCGCCCGCCGGATCCCGTCGGCGGCCTCCTCGACCGATTCGATCCGGTGGCTGTGCACGTCCACCACGCCGAGGCCGATCGCCTTGGTGAAGGGCACGTCACGGAACCGCTCGAGGAGGTCGTAGCCGGAGTTCGCCATCTCCAGGTCCACCTGGTCGACCGGGATGTCCAGCATGGTCGGGTAGGCGCGCATGAAGTCGCCGTAGCAGATGTGCGTGATGGCGT
>JAKAHX010000092.1 GCA_021814735.1 Chloroflexota bacterium
CCCTGCTCACGGCGATCAGCGTGCTCGCCTCCTTCCGCCCCATCCAGGAGCGCGTGAAGGAGTACATGATCACGTTCCTGGTCCTCGAGATCGGGATGGTCGGCGTCTTCGCGGCGCTGGATCTCTTCCTCTTCTACGTCTTCTGGGAAGTGGTGCTGGTGCCGATGTACCTGATCATCGGCATCTGGGGCGGCGCCAACCGCATCTACGCGACCATCAAGTTCGTCCTGTACACCCTGGTCGGCTCGCTGCTGATGCTGGTGGGGATCCTGGCCACGGCGTTCGAGTACCACGCCTCCACCGGGGTCTGGAGCTTCAGCTACCTCGACCTGGTGAACTTCCACTTCTCGCCGGCGCTGCAGACGTTCGCCTTCGTGACCTTCTTCCTGGCGTTCGCCATCAAGGTCCCGATGTTCCCGTTCCACACCTGGCTGCCCGACGCGCACGTGGAGGCGCCCACGGCCGGTTCCGTGATCCTGGCCGGCGTCCTCCTGAAGCTCGGCGGCTACGGCTTCATCCGCTACTCGGTGCCGCTCTTCCCGGACGCGGCGCACACCTTCGCGCCGGCGATCATCGCCCTCTCGGTGATCGCGATCATCTACGGCGCCGTGGTGGCGGTGGTGCAGCCCGACTTCAAGAAGCTGGTCGCCTACAGCTCGGTCAGCCATATGGGCTTCGTGACGCTGGGGATCTTCGTCTTCCAGTCCCAGGCGCTCCAGGGGGCGGTGCTCCAGATGGTGAACCACGGGCTCATCACGGGCGCCCTGTTCCTCTGCGTGGGCGTGATCTACGAACGCACGCACGACCGGCGCTTCTCGATCATGGGCGGGCTGGCCGGCAAGCTGCCGCTCTACTCGACCGCGCTCGGGTTCTTCATGCTCGCCAGTGCCGGGCTGCCGGGGCTCTCCGGCTTCGTGGGCGAGTTCCTGGTCCTCATCGGGACCTACTCGGTGGCGCCCGCCGTGGCGGGGATCGCCGCGATCGTGATGGTGCTCGGCGCGACCTACCTCTTCTACATGTTCCAGCAGGTGGCCTTCGTGGAGCTCTCCGACTTCCTGAAGGGCCTCGGCGATCACCTGCACGACATGGTGCCGATCGAGGTGGCGACGCTGGTGCCGCTCGCCGTCCTGGTGGTGGTGCTCGGGGTCTTCCCGGCGCCGCTCCTGGACATGATCCAGGGCCCGGTCTCGGGCGTCCTCGGCCACGTGAACCACGGCGTGGCCGCGGGGTTCCTGCCGTGAGGAGGCCGCGATGAACGCCGGCGACGTCACCGCGATGCTTCCCCTTGCCGCCACCTGGGCGCTCGCCTTCCTGGTGATCGGCGTCGACGTCGCGCTGCCCGGGCGCGATCGGCTCTCCTCGGGGCTGGCCACCATCGGGGCGGTGGTGGTCATGGGGATCACCGCGGTCATCGCGCCGCAGGCCCCGCAGCAGGCCTTCGGGGGCGCCTACGTCCTGGACCAGCTGACGATCCTGCTGGACCTCCTCTTCCTCTCGATCGCGGTCCTCACGCTCCTCTTCGCGCCGGACTACCTGCTCCCGCGCCAGCTGCCCCTGGCGGAGTTCTCCGCCACGCTCCTCTTCGCCATCAGCGGTGCGATGCTCCTCTCCGGCGCGCGCGACCTGCTGGTCCTCTTCCTGGGGCTCGAGCTGCTGGTGCTGCCGGGCTACCTGCTGGCGGGATTCGCCAAGCGTGATGGGCTCTCCACCGAGGGCGCCATCAAGTACTTCCTGCTCGGCTCGTTCTCCAGCGCGATCTTCCTGTTCGGACTGGCCCTCGTCTGGGGCTTCACCGGCACCACCAACGTGAGCGGCGTCGCGTCCGCGCTGCAGGGCGTGGCCGCGGGGCGGCCGCTCGCGCCGGGACTGGCGATGGGGCTGGCCCTGCTGATGACCGGCGTGGCGTTCAAGATCGCGGCGGTCCCCTTCCACTACTGGACCCCCGATGCCTACCAGGGCTCGCCGACGCCCGTCACGGGCTACCTGTCGGTGGGGCCGAAGGTCGCCGCCTTCGCGCTCATCCTGCGCCTCTTCGTGGGCGCCCTGGCGCCGCTGCGGGCCGACTGGGTCGGCGCGGTGGTGGTGCTGGCCGCGCTGACGATGACGCTCGGCAACCTGGTGGCGCTCACCCAGTCGAACGTCAAGCGCATGCTCGCCTACAGCTCGATCGCCCACACCGGGTACATCCTGGTCGGGCTGGCGGCGTACGCGGGGGCCGCGCCGGGCTCGGTGGCCGAGGCACACGGGCTGCAGGCGATCCTCGTCTACAGCGTGGCGTACACGTTCATGAACCTCGGCGCGTTCGCCATCGTGGCCGCGCTGCAGCGTCGCCCCGGGGTCACCAGCGACCTCGAGACCTTCTCCGGGCTCGGCCGACGCGCGCCCCTCATGGGCCTGCTGATGACGCTCTTCCTGCTCTCGCTCACCGGGATCCCGCCGCTGGCCGGGTTCTTCGCCAAGTACTACGTGATCCTGGCGGCGATCGAGGCCGGCGGGGCCATCTCGTGGCTCGCGGTGCTGGCCGTGCTCAACGCCGCGGCGGCCGCGTTCTACTACCTGCGCGTGGTCGTCTACATGTACATGCGCGAGGCGCCGGGTGAGGCGCCGCCGTTGGCCCGGGGCTTCGAGCTGCGGGCCGGGCTCGCCATCGCCGCGTTCGCCACCCTCGCCATCGGGTTCTTCCCGAGCGGCCTGATCACGCTGGCGGAGGCCGCCGCGAAGGCGCTCCTCTAGGCGCCGCGAGCGTCCGGGCGGACGGCGAGCAGTCGGGCCACGCCCGCCAGGAAGCGCGCCGCCTCGTCGGGGGAGGCCAGCGCGACGTCCGCGGCCCGCGCCACCGCATCCGGCATCTCCGGGTGGGCGTGCACGGCGATCGCGAGCCCGCGCGTCCGGCCCGTCTCCCGGAGCTCGCGCAGCGCCTCGAAGGCGACCGCGTCGTTCGCGTCGTCGCCCAGCATCCACGTCACCGCTGGGCGCAGCTCCTCCACCAGCGCACGGAGTGCATCGCCCTTGGCCGCGGCACCGGGCGGGCGCAGCTCCACGATCCGCCGCCCCGGGAAGCGAACGAACCGCCGCGCGGGCTCGAGGCTGTCGATGGCCGCCAGGACGCGCTGGCGCGCGGCCGGCACGTCCGGCGCCGCGCGGAAGTGGAACGCCACGGCCGGCCCCTTCAGCTCGACCACGAACCACGGCTCGCGGATGAGGGCGGGCAGCGCCCGCGCCAGGAGAGCGGCATCCACCTCGTAGCCGGCCAGCGCCGGGTCCTGGTCGGCCCGGAGCGTCCCGGCGTGGGCGCGGCGGGCGAGCGTCCCCCGTTCGATCCCGTGGTTGCCCAGGTAGAGCGCGCCGCCCACCCGCACGCGCGCGGCGAGGTCCGCGGCCGTGCGCCCGGACAGGAACGCCACCTGCACCCCGGCCGTTCCGGCCAGCCGGCGAAGGGCCCGCTGCGCGCCCGGGATCACCCGGGCTCCCCAGGGATCCATCACGATCCGGGCGAGGGTGCCATCGAAGTCGCTGATCAGCAGCAGCGGCCGGAGCGCCAGGTCCGCGGCCACCTCGGGCAGCAGATCCCGGCCGCGTCGCAGCGGCAGCGACGGCGCGGCCGCCCCCGCCATCGATGGCTCCGGGCTCGCGTGCTCGGTCACCGCGACGCCGCCGGGGTCGGCGTGGCCGTGGCGGTCGGAGCTGAGCGCGTCGCCGGAGACGTGGCCCGGGCGCGCGGCCCGGACGAGGCGGTCGCGGCGGTGGAGGGCGGTCCTGCCGGCCGGGCCGAAGCCGCTGGGACCGTGTTCCCCGCACTCGACGGGGCGACCGACGCCGAAGGGGGAGGCGACAGCGTCGACGGGGCCAGGGTCAGGCCCGGCGACGGGGACGGGGTCGGGCCCGCCGACGGACTGGCCGACAGGATCGCCGGCGATCGGCCCGCCAGCGCGGGGGCGCCGGGAGCCAGGTCGGGGACCACCACGACCACGGCAGCCAGGACCAGGGCGATCACGACCAACGCGGCAACCACGCCCACGACCACGGGGGAGCGCATCGGCGGCGAGTGTACGCGAGCCGCGTGGCGGTGGCGTGCAGGACCAGCCGGGCGACATACCGCCACCCGCGGCGGGCAACGCGCCTCGTTACCGCGCCCCCGGCCGGACGGACACGCCACTCCTGCCGGGCCACTGCTACGATTCGCGACTCGATGCCCCTCACTCGCCTGACCCACATCCTCCGCGAGCTCGAACGCCACGTCCTCGCGTCGATCCTGACCGGGCTGGGTGTCACGCTGCTGGCCGTGGGCCTGTTCGCCTACGTGCTCCCGCTGGGCGTCGCGGCGCCCGTGCCGTCGTCGCCGCCCGCCTCGGGGCCGCCCGCCGCCCCGGCTGTGTCAGGCGTCCCCTCGCCGCCGGCCACGACTGCGCCGGCCTCCCCCGGGTCCGCGTCGCTCGGGCCGTCCCCGTCGGCGTCACCTGCCGCGCCCGTCGCCACGCGGGTGGTGGTCCCCGCCCTGCAGATCGACCTGCCAGTGGTGGCGCCCAGGCCCAACGAGACGTTCCCGCTCTGCAACGTCGCCGAGTACTGGCTCGGGCCGGGCAGCAAGCCCACCTACGTCCAGCCCGGGCAGCCGGGGACGACCTACATCTACGCGCATGCCAGGACGGGGATGTTCCTGCCGCTGCTGACCGCGTCCCAGGAGAACAACGGCAGCGGGATGATCGGCTACAGCGTGCTCGTCTACACCAGCGACTCGAAGGTCTACTGGTACAGCATCGCGGCCGTCAACCGCCACCTCCCCTACGACGAGGTGGCGCCGCCCCCCATGGCCCCGGGCGCCACGCAGCAGCTCGTGCTGCAGACGAGCGAGGGACCGTACACGACCTCGACGAAGCTTCGCGTCGTCGCGACGCTGGTGCTGGTGCAGTCGGCCTCCTACGCCGAAGCCCACCCGACGCCGCACCCGCAGGTGTGCAGCTGACGCGGGCTCAGGTCGCGCGCCCGGCGTCGCTGACCGTCGTCCCCGCCCGACCGCTGCTCCGGTGCCCCATGGCGAGCGCCGGGGCGACCGCGAGCAGCGTGACCGCACCGGCAACCAGGAAGAGCTGGCCCAGGATGGCCGCTCCCTGGCCGGCGGCCCAGCGCTCCAGGGCGTCCACGACCAGCCCGTCGGCGAGCGGCCGACCGCGCAGGGCCGCCGGCAGCACGCTGTCCCGGTAGACGGGATCCTGTACCGCCCGTGTCAGCGCCTCGATGCGGCCGGAACCGAAGGCGGTGAGGACCGCCAGGCCCACGGCCATCCCCAGCATCCGGGCCACGGTGACCGCGCCCGAGGCGACGCCGAAGGCGCCCCGGCCGGCCGCCTCCACGGCCGCCAGCGACCGCGGCGAGACGGTGAGGCCGAACCCCAGGCCGAAGAGCGCGAGGAGCGCCGCGAGCTCGCCCAGGGGCGTCAGCCGGGTCGCCTGTCCAAGCGCGACCAGCGCAGCCGTCGAGAGCGCCAACCCGCCGATGCTCACCCGCACGATCCCCGCGCGGCCCATCACCAGGCCCGAGACCAGGGCCCCCACCGCCATCGCCAGCGCGAGCGCACCGAGCGCCACGCGCTGCTGGTCGGGACCGCCGTACAGGACGCGGTCCACGAAGACCGCCGCGCCGATCAGGGCCGTGGCCAGGGCGTAGCCGGTGAGCGCGCTGACGGCGACCGCCCCGCCGAGGCCCGGGTCCAGGTAGCGGCGGGGATCGAGGAGCGGGTCCCGGAGGACCATTCCCAGGACCAGGGCCCCGCTCAGGGCCGCCACCGATCCGATCGCGAGCCCGGCTTCGCCGGCGGAGCCGCCGGGCGCCCCCGTTCCGCCGATCCACGTCAGGGCCACCAGCGCGCCGGCCAGCCCGAGGGTGAAGAGCACGAGCACCGGGGCCCGCAGCGGCGTTCGCACCCGTGGCGCGTCCCACGCGGGCGACGCGGCCCAGACGTAGAGCGCCGCCAGCAGCGCCGCCGGCACGTCGAGGTAGAAGACCCAGCGCCAGGCCGGCGTGACCGCCATGACCAGCCAGGCGGGAAGCCCGCCCGCCTCCAGGGCGGGGCGCAGGTCTCCGGTCTCCAGGATGGCCGCGCCCACGAACGGCCCGGCCGCCATCCCCAGGAACGTCAGCGCGCCGATCACCCCGAGGGCGCGCGCCCGCCCGCGCCCCTCGAAGAGGTGACTTGCCCCCGACGTCGCGAGCGGGACGAGGGCGCCGCCACCGATCCCCTGCACCACGCGCGCCGCGATCAGTGCCTCCAGCGACTGCGCGGCCCCGCTGAGCGCGGATCCCGCGGCGAAGAGCAGGAGCGCGGCCAGGTAGGGGCCCACCACGCCCATCCGGTCGGCGAGCCGGCCCGCCACCGGCATCATGGCGACGTACGCCACCAGGTAGCCGTTGATGATCCAGGATGCCTCGCGCAGCCTGGCCCAGTCGGCGAGGCTGGACACGATGCTGGGCAGCGCAGTGGCCGTGATCATGAGCTCGAGGCCAGCGAGGAAGACACCGCCGCCCAGCGCGGCGAGCAGCGCCAGTCTCGGGAGCCGGCCCATGCGCGCCATCATGGCACGCCGAGGGCCGCGGAACGGCGGCGCATGGG
>JAKAHX010000093.1 GCA_021814735.1 Chloroflexota bacterium
CGACGGTGGCCGGCGCTTCCCTGCCCAGCTGGCCGATGAGCTCGACGATGTGCTCGTAGCGCTCCGGGTAGTCCATGGTGGTTGCCTCCTGGCGGGATGGGGGCCTGCCGTGGCCGACTGCGGGAAGATCCCCGGTGGCCAGTGTGACCCATTGCGTGGAGCCGGCTCGCAGCGGCCTCCGCGCATCAGGCCGGGCGCACGACACGCGCCTCGATTGCGATGGTCTGGCCGAGCTGCAGCGTGTTGGTCACCGTGCCGTTGGACCCGAGGGCGTCCAGGATGGGCCGCAGGGCCGCCTCCGGTTCCGGGCTGGTGACAGTCACCTCGACCCGGAAGTCGCCCAGGCGGGGCCCGCCGGGTCCCGCGAACCGGGTGGCCTGCGCCGTGACCTCGGCGTCGTCCACGCGCAGCCCCGCTGCCGCGCTCTCGCGCTGGATGCCCGAGATCATGCAGGCCGCCAGGGCGCCGATCAGGGCCTCGGTCGGCTTGGGCGCATCCACCGGTTGCGTGCCGGTGATGGCCCAGGTGTGGGCCCAGGAACGAGCCTGCACGGTGGCGGTGCAGTCGTCGACCTGCCGGCAGACGACCGAGAGGACCTGTGGCTGGGCGTGGGCGGGTGCGGTCATGGTGTCTTCTCCCTCCTGTCTCACGTGCCCCGCGGGCCTCAGGCGGTGGGACCCGCTACTGCCACCGGTGCCGAGCGTCGTGCCCCGAAGAAGGCCCGCACCCGGTCGGCCGAGCGCAGGTAGAAGACCAGCAGCAGGATCTGGAAGATCGGCATGGTGGCCGCCGGGATCGCCACCAGCGGCGAGAACGCGCTGGCCGCGATGGCGATCGCGGTCCCGTTGTTCTTGCCGGTGCTGCTGAAGGCCAGGGCCATGTTCTCGGCGTAGCCCATGCCGAGCCGGCGGGCCAGCCAAGTGACGAGCAGCAGGGTCACCCCGATGAAGATCGCGTTGGGGACGAGCAGCAGCAACACCGTGCTCCACTTCGAGACGATGAGGGTCGCCTTGCCGAAGAAGATCAGGAACACGATGGCGTACATGGCGAGCAGGGAGAGCGCCGGGAACAGCGGCTGGAGCGTCGCGAAGCCTGCCTGCCCGAGGCGCCGCAGCAGGGCCCAGCGGGTCGCATAGCCCAGGATCATGGGCGCCACGAGCACCTCGAGGATCGAGCTGATGAGGTCGCCGATGGGCACCGGCACGTGGTAGCTCGAGGCGTACACGAGCATCCAGGCGGGCACCGCCACCACCGCCAGCAGGAAGCTCAGCGCCACCACCACGGTGGCCAGCTCGAGGTCGCCCTTGGCGAGCCCCGTGTAGCCGATGGCCATGGAGGAGCAGGGCACCACCATCACCAGCATGAAGCCCAGGGCGAGCAGCGGCTCGTGGATGAAGAGGATCGCGAGGAGCCAGCCGAAGAGCGGTGCCCAGAGGAAGTTCAAGCCCAGCGCGAGCCCCAGCGCGCGCAGGTTGCGCCCGGCCCGCCCGAGCGCCTCGAAGCGCACGTTCACCATCATGGGGTAGACGATGAAGAAGACGGCCACGGTGGTGAGCCCGCCGATGGTGGCCGTGGCGCTCTTGGCGACCGAGGCGGCCGGATACCCGATGGCCAGCCCCAGGCCCATGGCCAGGGCCACGTAGAGGAGCATCCAGCGGTTGAGGTGCTCCTGGAAGGAACGAAGGTGGGACATCGGGTGCTCCTTGGCGTTCGACTCGTGAACGGCCGCAATCAGGCGGTCAACCAGGCCGCGATGGCGATGGGGATGGGGACGCGGAGGGCTCCAGCAGCGTGCGCAGGTCGCTCAGGGCGGCTGCACAGGCCGCTTCGTCGCGCTCGTAGTAGACCCAGCGCGCGTCCAGTGGGTTCCGGCTGGCGCGGACCAGGCCGGCCTCCCGGAGCCGCGCCAGGTGGTTGCTGACGTTGTTGGGGCGTTCGGCGAGGGCGGCGGCCATCTCGCAGACACAGGCTGGGCCGGCGCGCAGCATGGCCAGGATCGTCGAGCGGGTGTGATCGGCCAGCACGCCGGCAACGGCCACCTGCGGGCGCACGTCGGGCACTGGCAGGTCCGTCCTGCAGACCGGGAGCGACGCGGGACTCATTGCGGCGAGTGCGGCCCCCGCTGGCCCACAGCGGAACGGCTCGACCGGTCCGCGCCGGCGCGACCCGGTCACGAGAGCAGGATCCACGCCCGCTGCAGGGCCAGCGCCACCAGCGCGATCGCGAAGATGCGCGAGAGCGTGGTGCTCTTGACCTTGCCGGCCGTGAAGCGAGCGCCCAGCCAGGCACCGACGACGGCGGCGATGGACGTCACGATGACCGTCGTCCAGTCGAACCTGGCCGTCGCGAGGTGGCTGACGAACGCCGAGAACGAGGGAAGTGTCACGGCGACACTGTTGGTGGCCGCCGCCAGGCGGGCCGAGTACCCCACCAGGGTCAGGGTGGGCATGAGGAGGAACCCCGGCCCGACGCCCAGGAACCCGGCGAAGACCGAGATCGGCCCGGCGGCCGCTCCGGCCCTGACCCGCGAGCCGTCCGTGATCGACGCGAGATCCTCGGTGGTGGTGCCTTTCGGCAGCAGCATGCGGATGGCGAGGAAGACGAGGACCGCGACGTACAGCCACCACACGAGTCCGGTGGAGGCGTATTGCAGCAGCCAGACGCCCACCGGTGCGCCGATGGTGGCGATGATCACCAGCGGGAGCGCACTGCGCCAGTCGATCATCCCGGCTCGCCAGAAGGCGATCGCCCCGCTGATGGCCGTCAGTCCGTTGAGGAGCAGCGTCCAGGGCTGGATGACGTCTTTCAGATCGAAGCCGAACAGCCCGAGCACCGGCACGGCGATGAACGCCACCCCGAGCCCCAGCATGCCGGAGAGGAACGACAGCCCGAAGAGCAGGACGGTGAGAATCGGCAGCAGGAACATCTCACGGCGCAGTGTGTCAAGCAATCCTGATATGTCACAGGCGCAGACGGCCCGTGGTGCCCGGGCCATCCGGCACGGCGCCTAGCACCGGCAGCAGGGCAGCGACGCCGGCCGTGTCTGATGCGTCAGGTCCGGCAGCCTCGGGCTCCCTGGCCCGGCCACGGCGCGAGCGGGTGACGCGCCATCGCGCCCGGATGGCTCGTCCCCAATGACCCGCGCATGCTCGTCGCACACGCTGACTGAGAACAGGCCGGTCGGCCCTCGTTCGCCACATTGCATGTTGTGACAGTACAGCGTGATGTATGCGCGGAACGCAGGTCAGGGCCGGCTACGGCCGGGTCCGGACGGGCCCGTTCCGGGATCTGGAGGCGCACCGTGAAGAAGGCCATCCTGATGTGCACGTGCAGCTTCGCGTGCCCGAGCATGAAGGACCTGGACATCCCGCAGCTGGCGGAACGCATCCGGCTGGAGCTGCCGCACGACTACATGGTGATCCACGCCCGCCTCTGCGAGGCGAACGGCGAAGCGCTGATGCGGGATCTCCTCAAGGACGATGGGACCGTCTACGTCACGCCGGCATGCAAGGTCGAGAAGCAGGCCAAGCTGCTGCGGGATGGCTTCGCGCAGGCCGGCGTGCCCATGAACGAGTCCACCTGGCGTCCGGTGTCGATCCAGTTCAAGACCACCGACCAGGCGTTCGCCGACGTCCAGGCCACGCTCGAGGCGATCGAGGGATGAGTGGCCAGACCTACATGGGGATCCCGCGCGAGGCGATCCCCTGGTATCCCACGATCGACCCCGAGGCGTGCCTCAACGACGCGGAGTGCCTGCAGTTCTGCAGCAATGACGTGTTCGCCGCCGGAGAGAAGACCACGATCGTGGCCAACCCGCTGAATTGCGTGGTGGGCTGCTCGGCCTGCACCAGCGTCTGTCCCACGGACGCCTTGCACTTCCCGGACAAGCGGGCATTCGTGGAGACCCTCCGGCGGCTGCGCGAGCAGTACGCTCACGGGTGACGTCCGGCGGGTGGGCGGACACGGCCGACAGGCCGCCAGTGTCCGCGGTGCCCGCGGGGGCCGGCACGTCGGCCCCGGCGAACCTGGGCCGGCGGCCATGACGCGACGAGCCTGGGCCGGCACGGAAGACTCGGCGAACCTGGGCCGGCGGTTTCCAGACAGGGCGGAGGTGCGCATGTACGCCAGGATCCTGGTGGCGGTGGATGGCAGCGGGCCGTCGACGCGGGCGTTCCGGGAGGCGCTCCGGCTCGCCGCCGACCAGCGCGCGGTCCTCCGGATCGCCCATGTCGTCGACCTCGGGGTCGCGCTGGCCCCGTGGGCAGAACCGGCGTTCATCGACTACGCGACCCTCGACTCGGCACTGCACGAGGCGGGGCGTCGCATCCTCGATGGCGCGGTCGCCGAGGCCCGCGCCGCGGGTCTCGAGCCGGAGTCCGTGTCGCTCGAGACCGAGGTGGACGACCCGGCGGCAGAGATCCTCGCCGAGGCCGAACGCTGGGGGGCGGACCTCATCGTCATGGGCACCCACGGGCGCCATGGATTGGCCCACCTCATCCTGGGCAGCGTGGCCGAGGGCGTGGTGCAGCGCTCGAGGGTGCCGGTCCTCCTGCTCCGTGCGTCGGACGACGCGACCCCGGCAGCCTGACCACCCGCGGTCCCGGGTCCCGCCCGTGAGACCGCCGCGCCTGCCCGCTGCCGTCACACCGCGTGCAGGCCCAGCCGGCCGAACAGCCAGAGCTTGAACCAGTCGGTGAGCACCGCCGAGAGCCCCACGGCCACGAGCACCGCGCCGACCACCGCCGGGCTGAGGGCGGCCATCAGCCAGCCGGCACTCGCCAGGATCGCCACGGCCACGATGGCGCCGGTCGAGGCCACCACGAGCCAGGGTCCTGGTCGGGAGCTCCACGCGTGGCGTGGCTCCCGCACCAGGTAGACGGTCGCCTGGCTCTGGAACGCGAGCGTCACGAACCCGAGCGTCTGCACCTGGGTCGCATCGAGGCGCAGCAGCGCGCTGCCCGCCCAGAAGACCGCGAGCATCACGAGGAGCGAGGGCAGCGCGATGCCCAGGGCGCCGAGCAACAGCGGCCTGACCCGCCAGCGGTTCGGTCGCCGGGAGGACGTCGACCGATCGGTGGTGATGGCCATCGTGGCGAAGTCGTTGGCGAACAGCAGCAGCACCATGAGCAGCGGGCTCAGCGCGATGCGGCCGGTGGCCAGGAAGACCAGGGACAGGAAGACCGGGACCTCGAGCTTCTTGATGCTCGAGTTGAGCGCGTAGGTCAGCATGCGCTGGTAGATCCGCCGGCTGAGGTCGATGGCGGCCACGACGTCGCCGAGGCCAGGCTGCGTCAGCACGATGCTGGCGGCGGCGCGGGCCACGTCGGTCGCGTTGGCCACCGCGATCCCGACCTCCGCCTGCCGCAGGGCGGGCGCGTCGTTGACCCCGTCGCCCGTCATGCCCACCACGTGGCCCTGCTCCTGGAGCCGGCGCACCAGGTTGAACTTGTCCTCGGGGAGCACGTCCGCGAGCACGGCGCAGTCCGGTGACAGCGCGCGGTCCCTGGTCTCGGCGGCGTCGCACGCGGCACCGACCAGTCCCACCTCGGCCGCGACGGCACGGGCCGTGGGGAGGGTGTCACCGGTGATCATGATCACCCGGAGCCCGAGTCGCTGGAGGTCCGCGATGAGGGCCCGGGACTCCGGGCGCGGTGGATCCTGCAGGCCCACGAGCCCGGCCAGGTGCAGCTCGGTGCGCTCGCCGCTCGCGATCGCCAGGACCCGCAGCCCCCGTGCGGCGAGGGCCTCCAGGTCCCGCTCGAGGGACGCTGGGCGATCGGCGCACAGGGCAGCCACGACCGGTGGCGCACCCTTCACCACGCGGATGGCGCCCTGCGCCAGCTGGACCTGCGCCTCGGAGATCTTGGTCTCGGGCGCGAACGGCGTGAAGCTCAGGCGGCGCGCGCCGGAGACGTCCGGCGGCCCACCCGCTTCCTCTGCCGGTGCGGAAGCGTCCATCTCCGCGCTGGCGCTGGCGTCGCTCCCGCCCCGCGCGCCGGCCGTGACATCACCCGCGCCCTGCGCGCCGGCGCTCGCATTGCCCGCGCCCTGCGCGCCGGCCAGGATCGCGAGGTCGATGGGGTCCTGCGTGGCGGCGTCCGAGGCCAGGGCGGCCAGGGCGAGCAGCGTCGCGGCGGTCTGGGGCGGATAGGCCACGGTCTCCGACAGGGCCAGCTGGTTGAGCGTGATGGTGCCCGTCTTGTCGGTGCAGGCCACGTCCATGCCGGCCGCCTCCTCGATGGCGGAGAGGCGCGTCGTCAGCACGCCACGTTCGGCCAGCTCGTGGGCGCCGAGGGCCCCGGCCAGCGCGAACGTGGCCGGCAGGGCCACGGGCACCGAGGCAAGGAGGAGCACCACGCCGAACGAGAGCATGTCCGTCAGCGAGCCGTGGCCGAGCAGTCCGATCCCCACCACCGCCGCCGCGAGGACCAGGTCGAGCGCCACCAGGGCGCGCACGATCTGCGTGACCACCGCCTCGAGGTGACTGGCCGTGCGGGCCGTGCGCACCAGCTCGGCGGTGTGTCCGAAGAACGTGTCACTGCCGGTGGCACTCACCGTGCCGGTGGCCTCGCCCCGGGTCACGGTGCTGCCCGCGTAGACGGCGT
>JAKAHX010000094.1 GCA_021814735.1 Chloroflexota bacterium
CTCACGGTCCGCCCGCAGGAGCTCGTTGCGGAGCGCGTCGGGCGCGGCGAGCCACCACAGCCCATGAAGGTGGCCATCGTCTCGGAGCTGCCCGACGTGCCCGGAGGCGGGCTCCCGGACCCGAGCCGCTTCCTTTCGGACCGCGGCGGACGGGTGGTCGTCCTCACCTCCGGACGTTCCAGCGGCGCTGCCCTGGCGCGGCTGCGCGACCGCGGCGCCGAGGTGGTGGTCCTGGGCCGCGACCGCGTGGACCTCGTGGCGGCGCTGGCATGGCTCCGCCGTGCCGGGGTGCGTCGTCTCCTCGTCGAGGGCGGCGGGACCCTCGTCGCGGCGCTCCTAGCGGCGGGCCTGGTCGACGAGCTGCGCCTCTACGTCGCGCCGCTCATCCTCGGCGGCGCCGATGCGCCGACGCCCGTCGGCGGTCCAGGCATCCAACGGGGCTCGGCTGTCGAACTGTCATTGGAAGACGTTCACGCCGATCCCGATGGCGGGGTCGTCCTCCGGTATCTCGTCACCCGGCCGAGCGTCTGAAGGGCCCGGCCGCACAGGCCGGCAACCCGGCCGCCCCGGAGCACACTGCATGACATCCGAGATCCGCCACCTCAGCCTCGAGGAGCTCCTCGCCCCGGGGCGGGACCACGACTGCGCGGGGATGGGCCCCGACCACGTCTGCGTCAGGATCGCCGCCGTGGCCGACCTCCCGACCCGGTTCGGCAGTTTCCACATCGTCGCCTTCTGGAACAACAAGGACGACAAGGAGCACGTGGCGATCGTGCACGGCAATCCCGTCGGCGCCGAAGACGTGCCGGTGCGCATCCATTCCGAGTGCCTCACGGGCGATGCGCTCGGCTCGCTGCGCTGCGACTGCCGCGACCAGCTGGAGGCGTCCCTGCGCGCCATCGCCGCGCAGAAGGTGGGGGTCGTGCTGTACCTGCGCCAGGAGGGGCGGGGGATCGGCCTTACCAACAAGATCCGCGCCTACGGGCTCCAGGACCATGGCCTGGACACCGTGGAGGCCAACCTGGCCCTGGGCTTCCGTGACGACGAGCGCGACTACGCGATTGCCGCCCACATGCTCGAACTGCTCCAGGTGGGCTCCATCCGCCTGATGACGAACAATCCTCGCAAGATCGCCGGCCTCGAGGCGCTCGGCGTGAAGGTGCGCGGCCGCATCCCCCACGTGATCCCGCCGAACGACTACAACCGGTTCTACCTGCAGACCAAGGCCACGAAGTCGGGCCACCTGATCGACTTCGATCCCGAGCGCCTGCCGGGGCGGGCCGACCGCGGGGCGGGCCCGGGCCGGGCGCCCGATCCGCCGCACGCGATGGCGGGAGTCGCGTGATGCCGGAGGTCGCCTGATGCCGCTCGACGGACGCGTGGCGATCGTCACCGGTGCCGCCGGGCCCACCGGCCGGGCGGTGACCGCGATGCTCGCCTCCGAGGGGGCCAGCCTCGCCCTGCTCGGGAGGCAGCGCGCGCCGCTCGCGTCGCTCGCAGGCGAGCTGGAGATCCCGGCCGACCGCTGGCTGGCGGAGGCGGCGGACCTGCGCGACCCGGCCGCGGCCGGGCGAGCCGTGGATGCCGTCCGCGAGCGGTTCGGGCGGGTCGACGTGCTGGTGCACCTGGTGGGCGGCTGGACCGGCGGGTCGTCCGTGCTCGAGACGCCGCTCGACGCGTTCGCCTCCATGCTCGACCAGCACCTCTGGACCACGTTGCACGTGGCGCGGGCGGTGATCCCGTCGATGGTGGCCGGCGGATGGGGCCGGATCATGGCCGTCTCCTCGCCCGTGGCGACGGCACCGGCGCCCAGGAGCGGCGCGTACGCGGTGGGCAAGGCGGCCGAGGAGACACTCCTGCAGACGCTCGCCCGGGAGGTCGCCGGCAGCGGGGTGGCGGTCGCGATCCTGCAGGTGCGCACGATCGATGCCGCCCGCGAACGCGTCTCGGCCCCGTCGCCGAAGAACGCGTCCTGGACCACGCCGGAGGAGATCGCCGCGGCGGTCCGCTACCTCTGCTCCGACGAGGCCGCGGTGCTCAACGGCGCCCGCATCCCGCTGTTCGGCGGCGCCTGACCACGGGGGTCGTCGGGGACCCTCGCCGTCAGCGCCCCGGCGACCCCGTCAGGATCCAGGTCGTGCCGCCCGCCTCGTCGCGCACCTCGATCCCGGCCGCGAACAGGCGGTCGCGGATCAGGTCGGCGGTCGCCCAGTCGCGTGCCTCCCTGGCCCTCGCCCGGGCCTCGAGCAGCGCGGCCACGAACGGCTCCAGCATCGGCCGCGGGTCGCGGGTCCCCGCCCTCGCGCGCTCCCCCAGCCGGACGATCAGCGAGCGGAACGTGGTGCTGGCGTTGTCGAGGTCCGGGCTGTCCTCGCCGGCGCGGATGCGGGCCGAGATCGCGCCGTCGAGGTCCAGGAGCGCCGCCACCGCGGCCACGGTGTCGTCCCGGTCCAGCGCCGCGATGAACCCGCCCTCGAGCTCGGCCATGACGTCACGCAGCGGGGCGCGCGCGGTCGCAATCCGGCCGGGGCCAAGGCCGGGCCCCGCGCCGGGCGACGTACCGTCGGACGCGCCGGGCGACGCACCGTCGGCGCCGGACGCCACGGACCAGCGGGCCGCGTCCGCCGCCTCCATCGCCTCGATCGACTCCATCGACGCACCCGCGGCGAGCTCCTCGGCGACCCGACCCAGCGTCTCGAAGGCCACCTCGGAACCGGCCGGGAAGAAGCTGCTCCGCCCCGCGACGCGGATGGTGAGCCCGCCCAGCCCGGATACCGAGGCCACCCGGCGGTCCAGGTCGAGCACCGCGGCCGTGTGGCCGTCCACCCCGAGGATGAACGCGCCGTCGGGGAGCGCCCGTTCCAGCACGCGCAGGCGCCGCTCCCCCATGTAGCAGAAGCGGGTGTCGTGGGTCCCGCCCTCGGCGTTGTCATAGTGCGGGACCACCGCGGCGCGCAGGCCGGTGGCCGGGCCCAGCAGGTCGAGACCATCCAGCCAGCGCGGCTCCTCCCCGACCTTGTAGATCTCGTAGACGGGGATCGTGACCACGCCCAGCGTGAGTGCCGCGGCGCTCGCCATCGTGACGATCCCGCCGTGTGCCAGCTTGTCGGCCAGCGCCCCCGGGATCGGACCGCCGGCCCACTGGCGCAGCGCATAACTCGGGCTGCCCGGGCCGGCCATCACGTACGCTGCCTCGCGGATGCGTGCCACCGCCGTCGCCAGCGTCACCGCGTCCACGTCGCGCGAGCGGCAGGAGGCCACGGTCACCTCTCGGCCCACGCTCGTCTCGAAGAACTCGACTGTTCGCGCACTGAGCTCGTCGGCGTTCTCCTGGAACCCGTACGGCGTGTCGATGATGGTGCCCCGCGCGGTCGCCTCGCCCAGGCGCTCGAAGAGGGCTCGGTGGACCTTCGCCATCGTGGGCGCGGTCTCACCGGAGCCCATGATCGCGAGGATGCGGGGACGGCTCATGCGAAAAACCCGTCCGTGGTCGCGTCGTGCATCACACCCGCCACTTCGGCCGGGCGCTGCGCGTGGATGTCGTGATCGCCGCTGAACCAGTGGACCCGGGCGGACCGGATCGCCACGAGCGCTGCGTCCACCTCCCGCCGCTTGCTCTCGATCGACTGCACGCGCCCGCCATCGACGGGGAGCAGCAGCACGGGTACCTCGAGGTCGCGGTAGCGCGCGGAGGGGTGATGCTCCCAGAGGCCGCGCAGGACCGCCATGTGGCGCTCGTACGTCAGCCACGGCGCGACCGTGCCGTCCGGCCGGACCTCGAAGTTCGCCAGGGCGCCCTGGATCCCGGCCTCGGGCCAGTCAGGGTGGGCGGACCGGATGCGCTGCTCGATCTCGGCACGGGGCCGGCCGACGAGCCGGGGTGGAGCGAGGACGCGGCTGCAGGTCTCCCAGTCCGGGAATGCGCGACTCGGCTCGAGCCAGCCGCCGTCCACGCAGACCACGCCACGGACCAGGTCGGGGTGGCGTGCGGCAAGCTCCAGCACGACGTTCCCGCCCCACGACTGTCCCGCTGCCACCGGGCGCTCCAGCCCGAGGCGCTCGACGAGGGCCGCGAGGTCATCGGCGACGGTCGGCACGTCGTAGGGCCCGTCGGGCTTGGCCGAGCGGCCATGACCACGCAGGTCCACGCTTGCCACGGGGTGCCCGGCAGCGGCCAGCCACTGGGCCACGCCGTCCCAGAGGCGGGCGTTGGAGGTGAGGCCGTGGACCAGCAGGAACGGCGCACGATCGGCACGCGCACTCGGACCCTCGGCCGCGCCGGGAGCGCCCCCGGCGCCCGGACTCACGCTCGTGCCGCCGCCCGCGCCAGGACCGCCGCCGGCGCCCGGACCCACGCCCGTGCCGGCAGCCTCACGCGCACTCGAACTCCCGGCCGGGCCGGGATGCCCGGCGGTGCCCGCACCAGCGACCGACGGCGCCCACGTGTCGACGGCCAGCTCCACGCCATCGGCGACCTGGACTCGCGAGGTGTTCATCCGGGCATGGTAGCCGTGGGCGCGAGCCCATCTCGCGTGCCCCGCGTGTCGGGCCGCGGCAGTCTCGACGGACCCGGCGGCCGGACCAGCCCGGTGGTGTCCACCAGCCGGCACGGCGCCTACGGCTGGCAGCCGCCTTCCACCCAGCGGCGGAACAGGGCGACCCGGTCCTCGGGCCACGCACCGTCGCAGGGCATGTCGCCGCCCGCGACCGATTCGAGGATGTCGGCCGCGTGCGCCGTGACGTCCGCGTGGTCCCAGAGATCGAAGCGGAAGGTCATCGCGCGGCGGTCCCGCTCGCGGAAGAGCGGGCGGATGTCGGCGGCGAAGCCCGGTGCCGGCGTTGGCATGGCGATCCCCCCTTGGCGATGCCGGGCCGGCGGGAGCGCGCCGCACGCGTCCTCGCGGCCGGCTCGCATGCCATCTTGCGCCGAGGTCCCGACTTGTGCATCGCGCGAGCGACGGTGCTCGGGGTGGATCCCGGCGTCGTCGCCCAAGCACGCCCCATCGGCGGCGCGCAGTGCGGCGCTCGCTCGCGCACCGGCGGCGGCTCGTGGCCCCTCGTTGGCGGGTACCCTGCGGCCCTCGCTGGCGAGCCACGCGGCGCTCGTTGGCGCACCCACGGCCGCGTTCGGCCGCGCTCGACGCTCCCCACGGCCGTCCCCGGCGTACCGTAGCCCTGCATCCCCTCGGGCAGGGCAGGCGCCTGCCCGGCCCGAGTCACCCGGTTGCTCCGAGGGCTGTCCCATGGCCACCACCCAGCAATGGCGAACCATCATCGAGCCGTTCCGGATCCATTCCGTCGAGCCCATCCGGATGACCACCCGGGAGGAGCGGCTCCGGGCGATCCAGGCGGCCGGATTCAACCTCTTCAATCTGCACGCCGACGACGTCCTCGTCGATCTGCTCACCGACTCCGGGACGGGGGCCATGAGCCGCGACCAGTGGGCGGCCGTCCAGCATGGCGACGAGAGCTACGCCGGGTCGCCGTCCTGGTACGCGTTCCTGGAGAGCGTCCAGGCACTCTTCCCGTTCCGGCACGTCATCCCCACCCACCAGGGACGGGCGGCCGAGAAGATCCTCTTCTCGGTCATCGGCGGGCCCGGCAAGGCGATCCCCAACAACACCCACTTCGACACGACCCGGGCAAACGTGGAGTTCACCGGCGCCGAGGCGGTGGACCTGGTCATCCCCGAGGCGCACGAGCCGTCGTTGATCCACCCGTTCAAGGGCAACATGGACGTCGCCGCCCTGGAACACCTCATCGAGGAGCGGGGGGCCGAGAACGTCCCGGCCGTCTTCGTCACGATCACCAACAACTCCGGCGGCGGGCAGCCGGTCAGCCTGGCGAACCTGCGCGATATCCGGTCGGTCTGCGACCGGTTCGGCCTGCCGCTCTTCCTGGATGCCTGTCGCTTCGCCGAGAACGCCTGGTTCATCCGGACCCGCGAGGCCGGGTACGAGGGCCGGCCTATCCCGGAGATCGTGCGCGAGATGGCGTCGCTCGCCGACGGCATGACCATGTCCGCCAAGAAGGATGGCCTGGCGAACATCGGCGGCTGGCTCGCCCTCAATGACGACAGGCTCGCGGAGCAGTGCCGGAACCTCCTGATCCTCACCGAGGGCTTCCCCACCTACGGCGGGCTCGCGGGGCGCGACCTGGAGGCGATCGCCCAGGGCCTGCGCGAGGTGGTCGACGAGGACTACCTGCGCTACCGGATCACATCCACCACCTATTTCGGCGAGGCCCTGGCCGCGGCCGGCGTCCCGGTCGTCCAGCCGATCGGCGGCCACGCGGTCTACCTGGACGCGCGTGCCCTGCTCCCGCACATCCCGCCGCTCGAGTATCCGGGCCAGGCGCTCGCCGTGGCCCTGTACGTCGAGGGCGGGATCCGCAGCTGCGAGATCGGGAGCGTCATGTTCGGGCGGCATCCCGACGGCACCGAGTCGCCAGCGGCGCTTGAGCTGGTCCGCCTCGCCATCCCCCGGCGCACGTACACGCAGAGCCACATCGACTACGCGATCGAGGTGGTCCGCTGGGTCGCGGAGCGGGCGTCCGAGCTGCGCGGCTTCCGGATCGTGAACGAGCCGTC
>JAKAHX010000095.1:0-3237 GCA_021814735.1 Chloroflexota bacterium
CGCCTGCCTCCACGAACCCCGTCCGGATCCATCCCATCCCGGTCCCGCAGCGCCCATGGCCGACTGTTTGACGCCCCGTCGAGGACGCGTATAGGCTTCGCGGCGGATCGATAGTGCGGCGCGCGTGCGGCAACGACCGGGACGCTCGGTCCGCGGGCACGGCGACGCGATTACTGGCCCAGCGATCCGTGCGTCCTGGTGGGAGCGCACGGCACCACTGCATTCCCATTCCACCTTCCAGCCCCGAGGGCTGGTCGGGAGGCGCACATGCCAGACAACGCCCTCCTCGTGGCGGTGGTGGCCATCGTCATCATCGCCGCCGGAGTCGTGCTCGGATTCGTGGCCCGCGGCCTGTGGGCTGCCCAGGCGGTCCGTGCCGCGCAGGAGAAGGCCGGACGGATCGTCGCGGAGGCGCGGGCCCAGCAGAAGGAGCTGATCCTCCAGGCCAAGGAAGAGCAGGTCCGCCTGCAGCGGGAGGCCGCCGAGGAGGAACGGGCAAAGCGGGCCGAGCTGACCGCGCTGGAGCGCCGGCTCCTGCAGCGCGACGAGCAGCTGGACCAGCGGACCGACATGCTCGAGCAGCGAGATCGCAAGCTCCTCGAACGCGAGCGCGAACTGCAAGTGCAGCGGGAGGAACTCGGCCGCGCGCGGCAGGAGCAGATCGCCGCCCTGGAGCGCGTCAGCGCCATGACCGCCGAGGAGGCCAAGGCCGTCCTCCTGGAGCAGGTGCGCGAGGAGGCCGAGCACGACGCCGTGCGGGTGGCGCGGGCGATCGAGCGGCAGGCCCGCGAGGAAGCCGAGGACCGCGCGCGCGAGATCGTGGTGACCGCGATCCAGCGCATCGCGGCCGACCACACCGCCGAGACGACCGTCTCGGTGGTCCCGCTCCCGTCGGAGGAGATGAAGGGGCGGATCATCGGCCGCGAGGGCCGCAACATCCGGGCCCTGGAGCAGGCGACCGGGATCGACCTGATCATCGACGACACCCCGGAGTCCGTGCTGATCAGCGGCTTCGACCCGGTGCGCCGCGAGGTGGCCCGGCTCGCGCTCACCAAGCTGATCCAGGACGGGCGCATCCACCCGGGCCGCATCGAGGAGGTCGTGGCCAAGGCGCGGGCCGAAGTCGAGGTGATCATGCGCCAGGCGGGGGAGCAGGCCGCCTACGATGCCGGCGTCCCCGGCCTGCCGCCGGAGATCATCAAGCTGCTCGGGCGCCTCAAGTACCGGACCAGCTACGGGCAGAACGTGCTGAAGCACGTCGTCGAGACCAGCCGGCTGGCCGCGATCATCGCGGCCGAGGTCGGCGCCGACATCCAGGTGGCCAGGATGGGCGGTCTGTTGCACGACATCGGCAAGGCCGTCGACCACGAGGTGGAGGGGCCCCACGCCGCCATCGGCGGGCAGATCGCACAGCGCAACGGGCTCCCCATGCGCGTCACGAACGCGATCGCGGCCCACCACCAGGAAGTGGAGTACGCCTGCATCGAGGCGCCCATCGTCCAGATCGCCGACGCGATCAGTGCCAGCCGTCCGGGCGCCCGCGGCGAGTCGATGGAGGCCTACGTGAAGCGCCTCGAGGACCTGCAGGCGATCGCCGACGGCTTCCCCGGCGTCGAGCGCTCGTTCGCGGTGCAGGCCGGCCGCGAGGTCCGCATCCTGGTACGGCCCGAGGAGATCGACGATCTCGCCGCCATGCGGCTGGCGCGGGACATCGTCCGGAAGATCGAGGAGTCGCTCACGTATCCGGGGCAGATCAAGGTCACCGTGATCCGCGAGACGCGCGCCGTCGAGTACGCGAAGTAGGCCGCGATGCGCCACGAGGTCGCCGAGACCCAGGCCGCGGACCGGCTGGCGCCACCCCCGGTCCGCCCGTCGAACGGCACCGTCCGCGTGCTGATGATCGGCGACGTGATCGGCAAGCCGGGCCGGGTGGCGGTGGAGCAGATCCTTCCCGGGCTGCGCGACGAGCGGGGGATCGACTTCGTCACGGCCAACGGCGAGAACCTCGCCGGTGGGATGGGGTTGACCGCGGCGACCGCCCAGGCGCTCTTCGCCGTCGGGGTCGACGTCATCACCAGCGGCAACCACATCTGGGACAAGCGCGAGATCTACGGCGAGCTCGAGCGCGAGGAACGGATCCTGCGGCCACTGAACTACGGGCACGACGGGGTCCCCGGGCGTGGCTGGGGGCTCTTCCACGCCACGGACGGGAGCGAGATCGCCGTGGTCAACGCCCAGGGGCGGACGTACATGCAGCCGATCGAGAACCCGTTCACGACGGTGCGGCAGCTGTTCGAGGAGGGCGCCGACGAACTGCCGCCCGTGCGACTGGTCGACTTTCACTGCGAGGTTACGAGCGAGAAGAACGCGTTCGGGATCTATCTGGACGGACTCGCCAGCGCCGTCTGCGGGACCCACACGCACGTGGTTACCGGCGACGAGCGGATCCTGCCCCGCGGCACCGCGTACCTGTCCGACATCGGGATGACCGGCCCGGTCTACAGCGTGATCGGGTTCGAGCCTCGGACCGTGCTGCCCCGCTTCCTGAACGGGCTGCCCACGCGCTTCGAGGTGGGGTCCGGGCCGGTGGTCTTCAACGCGGTCCAGATCGACGTGGACGGTGCCAGCGGTCGAGCGCTCCACATCGAGCGGATCAGCCGGATGGTGGACGCAGCATGACGACCCCGCGGCGCAACCGGGTGGACCTGCACTGCCATACGTCCCGCTCGGACGGGGTGCTGGACCCGGCGGACCTGCTCGCCGCCATGCGCCGCTGGGGGATCGCCGTGGCCGCCATCACCGACCACGACACGCTCGATGGGTACCGCGAGCTGCGCGCTGCAGGGGAGGACCTGGATCACCCCCACCTGGTCTGCGGCGTCGAGATCAACAGCGTCTCGCAGGAGATCCCCGACCTCCGGGAGGGCGAGCTGCACATCCTCGGGTACGGGATGAACGCCGACGATCCGACCTTCGAGGCCGCGCTGGCGACGCAGCGACGGCGCCGGGCGGAGCGGGCCGCGATGATCGTCGAGCGCCTGCGCGACCTCGGGATGCCCGTGGACGACCAGCTCGCCGACACGCTCGGCCCGGGCGTGAGCTCACCCGGGCGCCCGCACATCGCGCGCGCCCTCGTGGCAGCCGGGTTTGCGGCGAGCGTCGACGACGCCATGACGCGAATCCTGGGGCGCGGCATGCCAGGGTACGTGCCGCGACAGGGGCTCGGCCCGCGGGAGG
>JAKAHX010000095.1:3337-6544 GCA_021814735.1 Chloroflexota bacterium
TCCCGAGCGCCGGTGCCGGTGCCGGCTCCGCTCGGCGAGTTCGTCACCGACGACCTGGCGCTGCCGCGCTTCCACGTCTGGACCCTGGGGTGCCAGATGAACCAGTCGGACTCCGAGGAAATGGCAGGGGCCCTGCTGGCCGCCGGCTGCACCGAGTCCCCGACGATGGAGACGGCTGACCTCATCGTGATCAACAGCTGCGCCATTCGCGAGACGGCCGAGGCCAAGATCATCGGGCGACAGGGACAGCTGGCGCGGCTCAAGGCGGCCAACCCGGCGCTCAGGGTCGTGCTCACCGGGTGTGCCGTGCGCGTCGAGAACCGCGACCGCCTCGCCCGGAGGTTCCCGGCCGTGGATCTCTTCCTGCGCCCCGACGAGGAGCCCGAACTCGTGTCGCGCCTCGGCCTGGCCAGCCCCACCGCGCCCGGCCGCCTCGCCGGTGGAGTCACGACTGCGGCCAGGTCCACGTCCACGGCCGCCGCCGCCGTGGCCGATGCCCTGCCGGCCGTGCGTGCCAGCGCCGTGGCCGGTGAACGGGTGGCCCGCCACAGCGCCATCCAGGCCTGGCTCCCCATCATCTACGGCTGCGACAAGACGTGCACCTACTGCATCGTCCCGTTCAGCCGGGGGCCCGAGCGAAGCCGCCCCTTCGACGAGGTCCTCGAGGAGGCGCGTTCCCTGGCGGCCGCCGGCTACCGCGAGGTGACCCTCCTGGGCCAGAACGTGAACTCGTACGGTCACGATCTTCCGCCCGAGCCGCGCTTCGGCCATGTCCGCCGGGCCAGGGAGATCGGTCGACAGATCGACCTCGACGGCCGGCCCGACATCGCCGAGCTCCTGCGAGCGATCGACGGGATCCGGACGGCCGACGGCCTGCCCGCGATCCCCCGCCTGCGCTTCATCACCTCGCACCCGTGGGACCTCGGTGACCGCCTGATCTCGGCGATGGCCGAGTGCCCGTCGGTCTGCGAGCACCTGCACCTGCCGGTCCAGTCAGGGTCCGACCCGGTCCTGCGCCGGATGGGCCGCCAGTACAGCGTGGCGTCCTACCTCGACCTGGTGGACCGCCTGCGGGCCGCGATCCCCGGCATCGCGCTGACCACCGACGTGATCGTCGGGTTCTGCGGGGAGACCGAGGCCCAGTACCGGGAGACCCTCGCGCTGCTCGAGCGCGTGCAGTTCGACACGGTCTTCGCCGCGGCGTTCTCGCCGCGGCCCGGGACACCGGCGGCGCGGCTCCCCGACGACGTGCCCGCCGCCGACAAGCGCCGCCGCCTGAACGAGCTGCTCGCGGTGCAGGAGCAGATCGGCCTCGAACGCAACCGCGCGTGGATCGGCCGCATCACCGAGGTGCTGGTGGACGGCGTGGACCGCCCACGCACGCACGACCATGACGACCCCGCGGCGGGGCCGGCCGAGCACCGTCGACGATCCGGGCCTGCATTCGGCTCCGGACCCGGGCAGGTTCGGCTCGGCGGCCGCAACCGCGAGAACAAGCTGGTACACCTCGAGGGCCCGGCCACGCTGGTGGGGCACATCGTGCGGGCACGGATCGATCACGCCGGGCCGTACTCGCTGACGGGCACGCTCCTGCCCGGGGAGGGCTGGTCCGCGTGATCGCCCCGTCGTCCGGCGTACCCGGCGACGGCAGTGACGTCCTGCGCGCCCCGCACGGCGCCGACGCGGCCCGGCAGCTCCCGCCTCCTGCCGCCGGCCACGGGACGGCGCCTCTCGATACCGCCGCCGACCGGTCGCCGCGGCTGCCCCCGCTGGTCGTGATCGCGGGCGCGACGGCCACCGGGAAGACGCGCCTCTCGCTGCGACTGGCGCAGGAGGTCGGCGGCGTCGAGATCGTCTCGGCCGATTCCCGCCAGGTCTACCGGGGGATGGACATCGGGACAGCCAAGGTCACCCGATCCGAGCGCGCCATCGTGCCCCATCACGGCCTGGACCTGGTGGATCCCGACCAGCCGTTCAGTGTCTCGCTCTACCAGCGGCACGCGCTGGCCGCGCTGCACGGCATCGCGGCGCGGGGCCGGGTCGGCTTCCTGGTCGGTGGCACCGGCCTCTACATCCGCGCGGTGGCCCGCGGCGTGCCGCTCTCGGAGGCGCCCCACGATCCGGAGCTCCGTGCGCGCCTCGAGGCCGAACTGGCAACCCGGGGCCTGGACGCCCTCGTGGCCCGCCTGGCCGCCGAGGCGCCCATCGTGGCTTCGCAGGTCGACCTGGCCAACCCCCGTCGGGTGGTGCGGGCGCTGGAGCGCGTGACGATCACCGGCGACCGGCTGCCGCCCGAGCCGGTCGGATACCCGGGGCCCGTCCTCTGGCTCGGGCTCGCGGTGGAGCACGCCGTGCACCGGACCTGGATCGCCAACCGCGCGGCCGGCCAGTACGCCGGGGGCCTGCTGCGCGAGGCCGCGGTGCTCGCGGCGCGCTACGACCCGGCGCTCCCGGCGCTCTCCGCGATCGGCTACCGGGAGGCAATCGAGGTGGTCCACGGCCACCGCACCACGGAGGAGGCGCTGGCCGAGACCATCGTCCGGACGCGCGCCTATGCCCGGCGGCAGCGGACGTGGTTCCGGGCGGAGCCGGGCATCCACTGGATCGACGCCACCCGGGACCCGTACCCGGAGGCCCTGGTCCTGGTCCGGCGGTTCCTCGACACGCTGGGCCGAGGCTGACCCGCGACGTGCGCCGCAGTCCCGGCGGGCGTCGACGATCGGCTCGCGCCGGGCGCCACGAGCATGCGCCGGGACCACCGTCGGGCCGGCCCCGGCACCGCGTGCGGTATCGTTCGAGTGCACCCGGATCCAGCGGAGGACCATGACCCGTCTCATCGAACTCGAGCCACCGCGCGAGCGCGCGTTCCTGATCGCGGTGGATACCGGCGCCGAGCCGGGCTGGACCGCCGAGGACTCCGTCGAGGAGCTCGCCGCGCTGGCCGACACCGCGGGTGCCGAGGTGGTGGGTGCCGAGTGGCAGCACCGCCGGGTCCCCGACCCGACCTGGTACCTGGGCAAGGGCAAGGCCCAGGAGCTCGTGCAGACCCGTTCCGAGACCGGCTTCACCATGGTGGTCGCCGACGACGAGCTCACCCCCAACCAGCAGCGCTCGCTGGAGGAGCTGCTCGGCTGCAAGGTGCTCGACCGCAGCGGCCTGATCCTGGACATCTTCGCCCAGCACGCCCGCACCCACGAGGGCCGCCTG
>JAKAHX010000096.1 GCA_021814735.1 Chloroflexota bacterium
GCTTCTCGAATCGATGCTCGCCACACGACGCGCATTTCGCACGCACGAGCCCCCGGACGCGTTCGCATAGACGCGTCGCCGGATCCGGCTGGCATTCAGCGTCGCCCCGCGCTCGCCTGGTGAACGTTGGTCAAGGCCCGAGGACCCCGGGGATCCTCGCGACCTGCGCCCCTACGCGCCGAGGCGGTCGCCGGAGGCGCTGGGACGTTCGACGCACGTGCCGGGGCGTTCGCCGGACGCGCTGGGACGTTCGCCGGCCGCTCTGGGACGTTCGCCGGACGCACCGAGGCGGTCGCCGGCCGCGCCCCGGGCCAGCGGGTGCCGGCCGTGCCGGCGGGGGGCACGCGGCCGACCGCCGTGCGCTACCATCGGTGTTCCATTCAGACTGCATACGGGCTATGCATCGGCGCCTCGTGCCGGTGGCGTCCCGTGCCGGTGGCGTCCCGTGCCGGTCGCGCAGGAGGTTCACGGAGCAGGAGGTTCACGGAGATGGACGGCAGCAAGCTCGCGCCTGGCGCGGTCGCCCACGTGACGGGCCGCGACGACGACGCGCCCTTCGTGAACCAGCGCGACCCCGCGCGGCGCCTGGGGCCTGACGGTCGACCGGCGGTCAGTCGGCGCGCTCCCATCTGGGCGGACGTGCCCGACGAGCAGTGGAACGACTGGCGCTGGCAGCTCTCACACCGGGTCAACTCGCTCGAGGAGATCGCGCAGGTGCTGAACCTGACCGACGACGAGCGGGAGGGGCTGAGCGCGCCCGAGAAGTTTCGCGTCGACATCACGCCGTACTTCGCGAGCCTTATCGACCCGGACGACCCCGACGACCCCATCCGCCGCCAGGTCATCCCGACGGGCCGCGAGCTCCGGGCCTTCACCGGGATGATGGAGGATTCGCTCGCCGAGGACCGCCATTCGCCCGTCCCTGGCCTGGTCCACCGCTACCCGGACCGCGTCCTGATGCTGGTGACCACCCAGTGCGCCAGCTACTGCCGGTACTGCACGCGGTCCCGCATGGTCGGTGACCCCACCCAGAACTTCAACCGTCGCGAGCACGAGGCGCAGCTGGAGTACATCCGGCGCACGCCCCAGATCCGGGACGTGCTGATCTCGGGCGGCGATGGCCTGACCCTGGCCCCGAAGCTCCTCGAGCAGGTCATCCGCGACCTCCGCGAGATCCCCCACGTGGAGATCATCCGGATCGGCAGCCGCGTACCCGTCTTCATGCCCCAGCGCATCGACGATGAGCTGTGCGACATGCTGCAGAAGTACCACCCGGTCTGGCTGAACATCCACGTGAACCACCCCAACGAGATCACCCCCGAGCTGGCGCGTGCCTGCGACCGGCTGACCCGGGCGGGCGTGCCCCTCGGCAACCAGTCGGTGCTCCTGGCGGGCATCAACGACTGCGTGCACATCCAGCGCGATCTGGTCCAGAAGCTGGTCGAGATCCGGGTCCGCCCCTACTACCTCTACCAGTGCGATCTCGTCGAGGGGGCCGGGCACTTCCGGACGCCGGTGGGGAAGGGCGTGGAGATCATCGAGGGGCTGCGCGGACACACGTCGGGCTTCGCGGTGCCCACCTACATGATCGACGCCCCCGGTGGTGGCGGGAAGATCCCGGTGATGCCCAACTACCTGATCAGCTACTCCGACCACAAGGTCGTGCTGCGGAACTACGAGGGCTACATCACCACCTACGAGGAACCCCAGGAGTACACACCGCACGACCGGTCGAAGTGCCGGTACTGCCAGCACCAGCGGCCGGAACCGGGCCAGAAGGGCGTGACGGCGCTCCTCGACGGCGATTCGATGTGGATCGAGCCGGCCGGCTTCACCGAGCTCCATGCGCGCGGTGCCACCGGCGCACATCGCCTGCAGGATCCGTCGAAGTGGGTGCCGCTGGGGGTCGGCCCCATCGAGGGTCGACAGGCGCGGCCCGCGCTGGAGACTGGCCTGGAGCCCGGATCGGCGAGCGGGCGGGCGACCGGCCCGGATGACGAGCACGCCGGGGCCGCCACCGACGCGGCGGGCACGCATCCTGGCGGGACGGCCGGCGAAGACTGACAACGGGGGCGCCTAGTGCGGCGTCAGGGGAGGCGCCCGTGAGCGAACTCCCCCGGCGTCGCTTCGGAGGCGGTTCGTGCCAGCGGGCCGGTGCCCCCGGGCTGGTGCCCCCGGGCCGCTGCCCGCGGGGCGGTGAGCTGGAGACACGCGGGCGGGCGCCCGCTGGAGGGAGGCTGGGAGATGCCCGGACTGCGGCTCGGCGTCCTGCTGTGGGCCCAGGCCACGCCGTGGGGGCCGATGCTCGACGCGGCACAGCGCGTGGACGCGCTCGGCTACGACCACCTGTGGACGTGGGATCACGTGTACGCCATCTACGGCGACCCCTACCAGGACTACTTCGAGGGGCCCAGCGTGCTGGCTGCGTGGGCCGTGGCCACCAGGCGCGTGCGGCTCGGCCTGCTGGTCGGCGCGAACACGTTCCGCAACCCGGGTCTGTACGCCAAGCAGGTCGCCACGCTCGACCACGTCAGTGGCGGGAGGGCCATCGCCGGCCTGGGCGCCGCATGGTTCGACCTGGAGCACCACGCACACGGGATCGCGTTCGGGAGCGGGTTCGGCGAACGGCTGGACTGGCTCCACGAGTCCGTGGGGCTGGTCCGCCGGATCCTGGACGGCGAGACGGTCACGCACCACGGGCCCCGTTACGACTTCGACGAGGTGCGACACCATCCGCTGCCGGTCCAGCGGCACCTGCCGATCATGATCGGCGGCGAGGGTGAGCGGAAGACGCTCCGCACGGTCGCCACGTACGCCGATATGTGGAACGCATCGTCGGGGAACCTCGAGCGGTTGCGTCACAAGGACGCGGTACTGCGACGGCACTGTGCCGATGTCGGGCGCGACGAATCGGCGATCGAGCGAACGGTCTCCTGCAAGCTCGTGATCCGCGACGATCCCGCCGAGGCGCGCCGCGTCTACGCCGCGCAGCTGGAGCACAACCGCTGCCCCTGGTCCGAGGGGGACGACGTGTGGCTTGGAACGCCGGCGCAGATCGCCGAGCGGCTGCGCGCCTTCCGGGACGTGGGGTTCTCCACCCTCATCCCCGAGATGCCGGCCCCCTACGACGTCGAGACGCTCGAGCGGCTGATCGGCGAGGTCAAGCCGATGGTGGACGCCGGCTGACCGCGCCCGGCCCTAGTTGCGACGGCCTCCGAAGATGGCGCGGGCGATCAGGACGTCCTCGCGGTCGGACGCCCCGGGCGTCTCCTCCAGGTAGCGGTCGAGCCCGCGCACCGCGTCGCTGAAGCGACCGCACCGCCCGTAGAGCAGCGCGCGGTCGCGGCGGAGCGCCGGGTCGTCCGGATCGAGGATCACGAGCAGTTCCAGCACCGCCAGCGCCGGAGCCCACTCCCTGCGGGAGAGGTAGATCCCGCGCAGGTTGCCGAGCAGCCGGGCGACGATCTCCCGCCGGGTGGCGGGCCGGAGCATGGAGCGGCGCAGCGGGACCGCCCGCCCCAGCGCGTCGCGCATCAGCGCTTCGCAGTCCTCTTCCGAAAGCGTCCGCCCGCCGCCGTACGGGTCGATCAGGCGTCCCTCCGGACCCCCCACGATGAAGTGGCCGGGCAGCCCGATCCCGTAGAGCGGCAGCCCCAGCCGCCAGCCGACCTCCAGTTCGAGCACGCCGAGCGCGATGGGCAGGCCCTGGCGCCGGCGGATCACGTCGGACAGGTACGTGTGGCCGGGCTCCCACGCGTCGCGCGACGCGCCGCGCAGGCCCAGCTCCTCGTACAGCACGTGGTGGAGGCCGTCGAGGATCACCTCCAACTCGGCGGTACTGCGGATCCCGCTGTCAGGGCGGGCCGCACCGCCCAGCCCGGGCGGCAACTCGCTCCGGACGCGTTCGGCCAGCAGGTCCAGCTCGTCGTGGAGCGCGCGGGAACTGGCGCCGGGATCCGCCTCGGCGGCAATGCACGCGCACGCGGTGGCAAGGTCGATGTAGGGATCCGGGAGCGCCATGACCTCGGCGAAGCGCACGCGCGTCGCGGGCAGGCGCGGGGCGCGCCGTGGATCGCGCGGGGACGGCTCGGGCATGGCACGGATGGTAGGCGAGCACGGACGAGTCTGCCGCGCGCCGGGCGCCGCACCGGGGCGTGCTGCAGGCGTGCTAGCCTCGCTGGCGCCCATCCCGAGCCGATCGAGGAGCCGCATTGCCCATGCTGAACCTGCGCGACGTTCCCGACCTGCCGGATCCCGGGATCCGCCCCCCGGTGATCGCGGAGTCGGGCGACCCGTTCGCGGCGCTCCGGGTCGTCCATCTCGTCGCGCGCATCCCGCGCGGGCGTCCGGTCCGGATCCGCGACATTGTCGACGAGCTCAACGCCCGGTGGCTGGACTGGTCGTTCGATCGCCGCGTCGTCCTCGACGCGATCCTCCAGCTGCAGGCGAACTGGATGGCCGACTACCGGAGCGTGGACGGGATCCAGCTCGGGTCCGACGCCTATGGTCCTACCGTCACGGTCGAGGACACGAGCCGCGTCGACCCCTGGATGGTGCTGCAGGCGCGGGCACTCGCGGCGGCCTGCCAGGAGCGGCTCCGCGAGTTCGCCCGCGGCACGGGCGACGTGCCGTGATGGGCGGGTTCGCCCGAGGCGCGGTGGCCGTCCCGTGATGGGCGGGGTGGCCCGGTGAGCGGCGATCCCCGCCCAGTGAGCGGCAATCCCCGCCCGGTGGACGGCGAGCCCGACCTGGTGGACGGCGAGCCCGGCCCGGTGGGCGCCGATTCCCGCGGGGGCCACGTCTGGATCGACGGTCGGCTTGTCGAGGCGGAGACGCCCCTGCTCAGCGCGTACGACCGGGCGTTCCAGGTGGGCGACGGTGTGTTCGAGACGATCCGGGTCGTCGGTGGGCGCATCCTGGAGCTGCCGCTCCACGCCGAGCGGCTGCGGGCGTCGGCAGCGGCCCTGGAGATCCCCCTGTCCCCCGATGTCGGGTCGACGCTGCGCGACGCGATCGGTGGGCTGCTCGCCGCCGACGGGCTCGATGCCCCTGGACTCCAGGTCTCCGTGCGCGCCACCCTGAGCCGGGGCCCCGTCCGGAGCCGGAATCTGCTGCCCCCGGCCGACGTGCGCTCCGTGCTCGTGGTCCAGGCCTGGCCGGTGACTCCGCCGGCGCCCGAGCTGCTCGCCCGCGGGCTGCATCTCGCGATCTCCGCGGTCCGCCGCGACCCGTCCAGCCCGCTGGCGGCGGTGAAGACGACGAGCCGGGCGGAATTCGTCTTCGCGCGCCTGGAGGCGCGCCGTCGGGGCGCCGACGACGCCCTCTTCCTGACGCTCGACGGGCACCTCGCGGAAGCCACGTCGGCGTCGCTCTTCCTCGTGGCGGGGGACGTGCTGGCGACACCCGCTCTCGAGTGCGGCGTGCTGGCCGGCACCACGCGCCAGTGGCTCCTGCGCTGGGCCGGTGCCGCGGGCCTGGCCGCCCGGGAGGGCTGGCTGACGCCGGACGACCTGTACCGGGCCGACGAAGCGTTCCTGGCGAGCTCGGTGGCCGGAGTGCTCCCCGTCACGCGCGTGGACGATCGGCTCATCGGTGCCGGTCGTCCCGGGCCGTGGACAATGCGTGCCCGCGCCGACCGCGAGGCGTACGCGCAGCGCGAAGAGTAGCCGCAGGCCCACGAGGGAGCCCCTGGCACGGGTGGCTCGCCTCTCCGCGGCGCCCGAGTGCGGTGGCGTCGATCCACGCGATGTCGGCAGCTGGTTGCAGGTGTCCCGCCTCTCCGCGGCGACCGCTTGTGCCGCGGCCGGCCCGTCGTCGCGACCCGTGGCATGCTCCCTGCATGTGCTACGACGCAGACTCCCGTCCCCCGGAACTGCCCTCCGATCTGCGCCCCGCGCCCATCGCCGGCGGCGCCATCGAGACGCATGACCTCGTGCTGACCGCCGCCGACGGCAACCGCCTCCGGGCCTTCGAGGCCCGGGCCGCCGGCTCGTCGGCAGGGGGCCTGGTGATCTTCCCCGACTGGCGTGGGCTCGGCCACTTCTACGAGGAACTGGCCATGCGGTTCGCGGAGGCCGGCTACGATGCCATCGCCTTCGACTACTTCGGCCGCACGGCCGGGACCGCGCCGCACCCCGACGACTTCGACCAGATGCCCCACATCGCGCAGGCCACGCCGGCCAACGTGGCGCTGGACGCGGCCGCGGCGGCGGACCGGTTGCGGGCGGGGGGCCGCGTCGAGCGGCTCGCGGTCGTCGGGTTCTGCTTCGGTGGGCGCAACGCCCTGCTGCAGGGATTGCCGGACTCGAGCGTCCAGCCCGCCGCGATCGTCTCCTTCTACGGGCAGCTGGGCCGGGATCGCTCGGGTCACGGCGGACCGCTCTCCGTGGCGGACCGCTTCACCCGGCCGGTCCTTGGCCACTACGGCGGTGCCGACGAGGGGATCCCGCTCGACCAGGTCCAGGCTCTGGAGCAAGCCCTCGCCGCGCGCGGCCTGCCCCACGAGGTCCACGTCT